>JBILYS010000086.1:0-6764 GCA_044377625.1 Crocinitomicaceae bacterium | reverse complement strand
ATTTGAGGGTATTAAACATGTTTTACACACTATTCCGTCTGGAATTTTCAGAGAAGGTGTTATGAACTTAGTTGGAAATGGTGTTGTTATTGACCCTGTTATTTTCCAAAAGGAATTAGAGAAATTAGCACCTTTCAATATCGATTTTAAAGCGCGTTTACTTATTTCAAAGAAAGCTCATTTAATTTTGCCAACACATCGTTTGTTGGACGCTGCATCTGAAACAGCAAAAGGAAAAAATAAAATTGGTTCAACATTAAAAGGTATCGGTCCAACATACATGGATAAAACAGGACGTAACGGTTTACGTGTTGGAGATATTTACTTGTCCAATTTCAAAGAGAAATACGATGCTTTGGTTGAAAAACATGTTGGAATCCTGAAACATTACGAAGGTTTTGAATACAATTTAGCTGAATTGGAAGGACCTTGGATGGAAGGAATTGAAGTATTGAAAAGCTTAACAGCAGTAGATAGCGAACATTACCTAAATGACGCAATTAAAAGTGGGAAAAAAGTTTTAGCAGAAGGAGCTCAAGGTACGATGTTGGACATTGATTTTGGAACGTATCCTTTTGTTACATCTTCAAATACCGTAACTGCTGGAACATGCACTGGATTAGGTATTGCTCCAACAAAAATTGGAAATGTTATTGGCATTTTCAAAGCGTATTGTACACGTGTTGGAAGTGGCCCTTTCCCTACTGAATTGGACGATGAAGTTGGTGAGTTAATTCGTCAAGAAGGACGAGAATTTGGAGCTACTACTGGACGTCCACGTCGTTGTGGATGGAATGATATTCCACAGTTGAAATACGCAATTATGATTAATGGTGTAACAGAATTATCCATGATGAAAGCAGATATTTTAAGCTGTTTTGACAAAATAAAAGTCTGCACACATTATATTATTGATGGAGAAAAAGTGGATTATTTTCCTTTTGACGTTGATGGAGTTGACTTAGTTCCTGTTTATGAAGAAATCGAAGGATGGAACACAGATTTAACGGAATTGAGAAATTATGCTGATGCTCCACAAGCCTTAAAAAACTATGTGAAGTATTTGGAACAAAAATTGGAGGTTCCAATCACGGTCGTTTCAGTTGGACCAGATAGAACACAAACTTTAAGCAATAAATAACCGGATTGATCAAATTCAAAAACATACTTAAAATTGCGCTTGTAACAGGCGCAATTTTTTTGTTGCCACACTTTGCTTGGTCACAAAAGAATGTTCTTGAATTATTGCCTGGCGCAGATAAATTGGGATACAATGAAAAAACAGGCGCTCACCGATTAGTTGGTTCTGTAAGTTTCATTTATCAAGGAAACACCATGTACTGTGATTCTGCCCATTATTTCGATAAAACGCAAGAAGTTCGAGCTTATGGAAATGTGCACATTACAAAAGATGACATCAATTTATTTTGTGATTCGCTCTACTACAATGGTAAAACGAAAAAAGCCAAATTGTGGGGACATGTGCGTGTGCGTGATTTGGAATATAAACTCACGACTGACACATTAGAGTACGACGCTAAAAAAAGCCAAGGAATATACCGTCATGGTGGGAAAGTTGAAAGCATTGTTTCAAATGAAGTTTTGACAAGTAGAATTGGTTATTTCTATCCTGAATCACGCAGTTTTTTCTTCAGTGGAAAAGTGAATTACAAGAACAATGATATGACAATGACAACTGATACATTGCAATACATTTACGCCAAACAAACGACTTACTTTTTTGGTCCTACAAAAATAAAACGCGGTAAAACGAACATGTACTGCGAAAAAGGTTGGTACAACATCGAAACAGAAGAAGGAAGTTTATTGAAAAATGCAAGTATCATTGAAGAAAGTAGAACAATCAAGGGTGATACACTTTTATATCAACCAAAATTGGGACTTTCTATCGGTAAAGGAAATGTGTATTTCAAAGACACGAGTCAAGCAATGGAATTTCAGGGCGATTATGCCAAATACTCCGAAAAAGAGTTTTATTCGTTCATTACAGGTCATGCATTAGCCGTTAAAATTCAAGAAAAAGACACAATTTACATTCATGCTGATACTTTGTATAATCAAAATGACACCTTGGGAAAAGTTCTTTATTCAAAAGGCTATAACAACGTGAAAATCTACAATTCTGCCATTCAATCAGTATGTGACAGTATAATTTATGATCAATCTAGTGGCAAAATGGAATTGTACAAAGATCCAATTGTCTGGTCGCAAAACGCAGAATTGAAAGGTGGTAAAATGGACGTTTTCTTGAATGATTCGTTGATAGAAAAAATTCTTATTTCTGACAATGCTTCTGTGGTCATGGAAATAGATTCTGGAAAGTACTACAATCAAATCGCGGGGAAAGAAATCACTTCTTTTTTCAAAGACAATGAGTTGATTCGCTCAGATGTCAATGGCAACGCTAAAACCCTATTCTTTCCAGAAGAAGAAACGAAAACAGATTCTTCGCTTGTGATAAAAAGATTGGGAATGAATCGCCTTTACGCGAGCATGCTAAAAATCTATCTTGACAGCGGAGAGATTTCTGGAATTACCTATTTCGATAAGCCAGATGGCGTATTTTATCCAATGAACCAAATAAAGGTCGAAGAACAATTTATTCCTGGTTTTAAATGGAATGAGATGATACGACCGAAGACTTGGGAAGAGTTGTTGAGGTAAGGAAATTAAGCAGCAGTGCAACTGCAGCTTAGCAAGAGGAATTTAAGCAGCAGTGCAACTGCAGCTTAGCAGCTTATGTCAATGCGTCTCATTCACATCCATGTCCCATCTTGTAACACGTTGCACACCTTCCACTTGCTCAAACTTGCTCATTAATTGTTCTAAGTGTTCGGTATCGTAAACTAGCACCTTGATTCTACCTTCAAAAATCCCATCATCCGTTTCAAAAGAAATAGATTTCATGTTGACATTGTGTTGCGTAGAAATGATTTCAGTCAATTTATTTACAAGTCCTAAACTGTCAATTCCTTTGATGAGGATTGCTGCAACACGTTCCACTAATTCTTGTGATTTCCAGCGTGCTTTGATGCAACGGTATTCCATTTTGGACATCAGGTGCTCAGCATTCGGACAATTATTTCTGTGAATTTTAACGCCTTCACTGATTGTGATAAAACCAAACACCTCATCACCAGGAATCGGGTTGCAACATTTTGCTATTTGGTATTGAATATTTTTAAAATCCTCACCAATAATAATCGTGTCTTCCTTTTTGTTTATTTTGGAATTCACGACTTTCTCATGACGGTCTTTCGGAATTGTTTTTCCCTTTTTCTCTAATTGAAGAATTCCATGAACATTCTCAATATCACGTAATTTAGATAAATCAATTTTACCTTTTGCAATTCTAAAATACAATTCGGTACCAGAAGGCATTCCAAAATAAGATTCTAAAAACGTGATGTTTTCTGAGGTAAAACGAATATTGTGTTGTTTGAATTTTCTTTCCAAAATCTCCTTTCCATCCAATGCAATAGCCTTGCGGCCTTCATTCAAAGAAGATTTTATTTTCTGCTTCGCACGTGCTGAAAAAACAAAACGCAACCAATCTTCATGTGGTTTTTGTTTGGAAGAAGTGATAATTTCTAATTGATCCCCATTGAGTAATTGATAACTCAAAGGAACCAAACGATTGTTCACTTTCGCACCAATGCATTTATCACCAATATCGGTATGAATATCGTATGCGAAATCGAGAATTGTTGAACCATTGGGTAAAACCCGTAATTCACCTTTTGGGGTGAAGACATAGATTTCATCAACAAAAAGATTCGCTTTGAATTCATTCACAAAATCCATTGCGTTTGAATCTGGATTTTCTAATAAATCACGAATCTCGGTAATCCAACGGTCAAACTTACTTTCTTCGGAATTAGATTCTTTGTATTTATAATGCGCTGCTAGTCCTTTTTCTGCAATTTCATCCATTCTTTTCGAACGAATTTGCACTTCCACCCACTTTCCTTGCGGCGACATTACGGTCGTGTGCAAAGATTCATAGCCATTAGCACGAGGAGTTGAAATCCAGTCGCGCAAACGATCTGGACTCGGTTGATAGAAATCTGTAACAATACTATAAATTCTCCAGCAATCTGGTTTTTCGAGTTCAACGGGTGTTTCAACAATAATTCGAACAGCAAAAACATCGTACACTTCTTCAAAAGGAACACCTTTGGTATTCATTTTTCGCCAAATTGACGATATTGATTTTGTACGTGCTTTGATATCAAAAATATATCCTTCGTGTAATAATGCTTCTTTTATTGGTTGCGAAAACTGACGAATAAACCTATTCCTAACATCCTTGGTCGATTTCAGTGCCGAATCTATTTTCTCATAGACTTCCGGTTCACTGTACATCATGGCTAAATCTTCTAATTCGCTTTTGATGGAATACAAGCCCAATCGATGTGCTAATGGAGCATATAAAAATTTCGTTTCAGAAGCAATTTTCAACTGCTTGTCAGCGCGCATGCTCCCAAGAGTTCGCATGTTGTGCAAGCGATCAGCCAATTTGATTAATACTACACGAATGTCATCCGAAATAGTTAAAATCATCTTCCTAAAATTCTCAGCCTGAATAGAAGCATTTTCGTCAAAAACTTCTGGAATTTTCGTCAAACCATCAATGATCAAACGAACTTTTGCTCCAAATAAATCTTCAACATCTTGTAAAGTGATGTGCGTATCTTCAACGGTATCATGCAATAATGCACATGTGATAGCAGTAGCGCCAAGTCCCATTTCCTCTGCACAAATACGTGCAACGGCAATTGGATGATAAATATATGGTTCGCCAGACTTTCGACGCATGTCTTTGTGCGCATCTACTGCTACATCAAATGCTTTTCGAATCATGCGTGTATCTTCCCGTGAACGATCTTTTGTTGCACGCAATAGCCCTTTGAAAGCATTCAGAATTTCTTTCCGTTCGCGTTCAATGTCTATTTCTGAAAACACATGTTGTTTCTCTGACATTCTATTTTTTATTTTGCTGGAAGAACTTTGGTTGAAACTTCTCCAAAACCAACACGAACGCCATCTTTTTCACTGTATCCTCTCATAATGACAGTGTCTCTGTCCAAGATGAATTTACGTTCTGTTCCATCATTCATTTTCAATGGTTTTGTTCCTTTCCATGCTAATTCTAACATTGAACCATACGAATCTTCTGTTGGCCCAGAAATTGTTCCAGAACCCATTAAATCTCCACTTCTAACATTACAACCATTTACAGTATGATGCGCTAATTGTTGCGCCATGTTCCAATACATGTATTTGAAATTTGAACGACTGATAACCGTTTCTTGTGCATTTTCAGGTTCAATTGCTACCTCTAAATTGATATCGTATGACTTTAATCCATCAAATTTTAAATACGACAAAACTTCTGGCGTTTGCTCAGGAGATGCTACTTTAAATGGTTCCATTGCATCCAATGTTACAATCCAAGCAGAAATTGAAGAAGCAAAGTTCTTCGCTAAAAATGGCCCTAATGGAATGTATTCCCATTTTTGAATATCTCTAGCTGACCAATCATTGAACAAACACATTCCGAAGATATATTCTTCCGCTTCAGCTGTTGAAATTGAATCGCCAAGTGGTTTTCCATCATACGTAAAGAATCCCATTTCCAATTCAAAATCCAATTGACTTGAAGGAGCAAAAATTGGATCTTCTGTTTCAATAGGTTTCACTTGACCTTTTGGACGATAAATCGCTTGTCCAGAAAGTACAACAGAACTTGCTCTTCCATGGTATCCAACTGGAATCCACAACCAATTTGGCAATAAGGCATTTGCAGGATCTCTAAACATTACACCAACATTTGTTGCATGTTCTTTAGAAGAATAGAAATCTGTATAATCTCCAATTTGAATTGGCATACACATCTCAACACTTTCAACAGCCAATAAAACTTGGTCTACATGGTGTTGATTTTTTTGCAAATCAGCTTGATTAACATCTAATAATTTCGAAATACGGTTACGCAAATCACGTGTCGCCTTCTTACCTCGTTTCATCATTTTGTTCAAGTACTCACTATCGAAATCACCCAATTCGTATGGTAAATTTTCAAGGTATCCCAAAACAAATAACGTTTTTAAATCCAATACTTTATCACCGATTCTAACAGCGACTCTTGGCGTTAAATTTGGCGTTTTGATAATTCCAAATGGTAAATTTTGGATTGAAAAATCTGAATTAGTTGGGACTTCAACCCAAGACTTCAATGAAGGATTATTTGCTGAAATGCTCATATTTTTATAATTAGTTTGGTTCAAATTTGGTCACTGAGCTGGACTCTCCTGAGTTTATCGAAGTATCGAAGTGCCGAATTTGAAATTTTAGTGTTAAACATTAAAACGGAAGTGCATGATATCACCATCTTCCACGACATATTCTTTTCCTTCTACTTTAAACTTTCCTGCTTCTTTTACTGCATTTTCAGAACCAAGAGTAGTAAAATCAGTGTATTTCATTACTTCAGCACGGATGAATCCTTTTTCGAAATCGGTGTGAATAACGCCTGCTGCTTGAGGTGCGGTCATTCCTTTTGTGATTGTCCAAGCACGTACTTCTTTTACTCCAACAGTAAAATACGTTTGTAAATCCAAAAGTGAATATGCTGAACGGATCAAACGATTTACGCCTGGTTCATCCAATTCTAATTCATCCAAGAACATTTGACGTTCTTCGTACGTTTCCAATTCTGTAATGTCTGATTCGATTTTTGC
>JBILYS010000085.1:0-6800 GCA_044377625.1 Crocinitomicaceae bacterium | reverse complement strand
GTATAAGTTGTAGCACCATTTCCAGAAAGTGTAACGGCTGTACCAGCACAAACAGTTTGATCAGGAACTGCAATTATTGGTAATGGGTTAATAGTAATAACAAAAGTTGCAGTACAAACAGGACCTGGAACAGCAGGTGTTGTATAAGTTACAGTATAAGTACCTGCAGTGGATGTTGTTAAATTAATGACTCCAGTTGCTGCACTTACAAAAACAAGTCCTGCAGTTGAAGTATATGTTCCTCCAGCAACCCCAACAACAGTTGGAGAAGGATTAGCACCATTTTTACAATAAGTTGCAGAAGGATAGGTTAATGTCGGCGGTCCTGTAAAAGTGCCAGTTACAGTTTTTGGACAACCGTTAGCATCCTGAACCTGGAAAGTAAACACTTGTCCAGCTGTTAATCCATTAATAGCGATAGTGCCACCATTAGAACATGTTGTGTTTCCAAAACTTGCATTCGCTGGAGTCAAAGAACCAGCGACAGCTGTAAATTGTGAACCATTAATCGCTGGTAATCCACCAGAAATAGTTGCAGTTACGGTTGTACAACTTTGAACAAATGTCGAAGTTATTTGAGGTAAGTATTGAACAGCATAAGGCGTTCCTAAATCATAACAAGGAATAGTTGTGTTTACATAACTATAGGTTCCACTTACAATGGAATACATCGTAATCGGAACGTAATAAATAGTGTTATTTGAAAATGTCCCAGCAGGGAATGCGCTTAACATACCTTGATCATTCAAATCATTTAAGTCATAGTCACTAACTATACCCAACAAACATGGGTCATTTGCCACATCTTGTGTTGCAGAAGGAACTAAACCAATTGTAGGAGGACAAGAATAAATTAACCAAGAAACACCAACGTCGTATGTTGGGCCAGGAGGACTTGTAGCAATTCCAGGCCCGGTCCAATCATTATTCGTTTGAATATCAATAACATCACCATAGCATAAAATATAATTATTATTACTGACCCCAATAATATCGGCAGTAAAAGTTCCTATATCCGCAGTACATAAACAAGATATGGGAGAGGTGAAAGTTAACAATTGTTGACACGATGGTGTTGCTGTAAAATAAACTTGAACTGTTGATGCTGACCCATCAGAAATACAGTTTGTAATATTATAATTGTATACTGTTCCGTTTACGAATGGAGGATTAAAAGTTTGAGTATATGTTCCTGAACTGTTTGTTACAATAACAACAATGGTTCCAGTTGCAGGAGCATTTGTATAAGAAAAAGTTCCATTAACAGGGAACGTATTATTCGGTTGACAGAATCCTATATTCGTTGTGAAAAGATTCATCAAACAAGCACAACTTACACCAGGTCCAACAACAACTGTATTAGATGTTACACAACCTAAGTTATCCGTTATTGTAACTGTGTATGTTCCTGCAACCAACCCAGAAACTGTATTGCTTGCCGCAGCTGAATTCATTGTTGTACCTACATTTGTTCCACTAGAATTAGTCCAAACATAATCCCATGGACTAGCTCCTGTTCCGTGTGTTGCTGTTACTGACCCATTAGCATCTCCTATACAAGTAACAGGAACGGCAGCCATAGTAGGTGCCGTACAACAAATTTGAATTGCACTGAAATTAGTAGCATTATCATCTGTACAAGCAGAACTTCCCCAACTACCAGATTCTCCATCTCCTGAAGTATTCACTGTAACTGCTAAACTTGCACCAGGTGTACAAGCAGCGCTTACTGTTTGGTTCCAGCAAAAAGTCCAAGTACAAGTGGGGTCGGAGCAATAATCACCATAATTGTCACTTGCAGTTGTTCCAGGATCTGTATCATCAAAATAAAAGCCTCTACCCCAATTTACTCCATTTACAACTCCAATTCCACCTCCATAGTACAACCAATTTCCGCCAAAACCTAATGTAGCTGCTGGAACAGTGCCGGTTATGGTACCGGTCCATCCAGCACCCATTGTAATTTGTACACCATGTAACCAGTTGGTGTTTTGTTGCGACCAGCCTGTTATTGTATAACAGAATTGAACAACTTGACCCGGATTATAACCTCCATTAACAGGAGCTGGTGTTGCTGTTAGTGCAGCAGTCAATAAGCAATCATTGCAATCGGTATCATTATCTACAGCAATTGTAAAATTATTATCAGTTAAAGTTGTAGTATTTCCAGTAACTTGAATGTAATAAGTTTGTCCAGGTACAATTTGTGTTACAACTAAAGTTCCACTGCCACCGGCAGGAAGAATAGTACAGCCTCTTCCAAGTAAATTACCACATGTCCCACTCCAAAGAGCAACATTAGCATTTGGGAAACCTGTAATGTTAACATTTGCAATTGTTCCAGATGCAACAAAAGAATACCATGTCGAAAGGGCAAATGTAGTCATGGTACCTCCAGAACATCCAGATTGGTAGACATATGGATTTTCTGCTGTTGCACCAACAGTAGTTTGATTAGTTAGTGTTGTTGCAGTTCCGTTTTGTAAACCAGCTACACAAGCTCCAGGAGTGTTTAAAGTACCTAAACTTGTGGCACCTGAACAATTGTCATTGGCAGGCTGAGCAAAAACACTAAATGCTGATAAAACAGCAATTGAAAGCTGAAAAATTTTGTTCTTCAATATCATGATTACTGTTTATTGATATTATTATTACGGTAGTATTCTTTTTCTGTTGGATACAATGTGTTATCAAATCCCTTCATTAAATAACCTTCAGGCGAAATTGACCATGTCGAAATGAAATAAATAGTATCATCAGTTAACAAGCAACTAGGTGCTATATTTACTTCTGAATCAATAAGTTCACGTCCTGATTTCAATTCAATTTCTGAACCATCGTTCAAAGTAATTAAGTTTCTTTTTGTTTCAAAATAAGAACCACAAAAATCGGCGGAATTAAATACAGCAACGATTTGTTCTGAGGAGTATTGATCTCCTATTTTTTTTATTTCAAAAGTAGATTGAGAAAATGCAATTATGCAAAGCATCATAAAAAATGATGAGAGTATTATTTTTTTCATAAGATGATATTTAGAATTAATCTTTTTTGATTATTTCCTCCTTTTTTTGAGGGAATTCTATTTTTTTAGCACGAACAGGTTTAACACGTTTATCAATTTTATTGACTTTAGAAATGTGTTGCTGTTGTAATTGAGGATTGATGGTTTCTTGAGTAACAGTCTCTTGAACTTGCCCAATGGAGATTGATGACAAGAATAAAAAACTAAGAAATAAGGTCGTTTTCATAGTTGTGGTTTTTATAATATTTGTTTAGTCGAGACGCAAATATATGAAATGGGTTGCCTTATTTCAACTTTAATCATAAAATAAAAAACATTTCACATCTTTTTTTGTGAAAATATAAACAGAAGGGACTAATTATTTTTTAATAATTGACCATATTTCTCTTTGAAACGATTAAGTCTCGGTCGGGAGACACTTTTTACGTAGGGATTATCAGGATGTGTTTCTTCGTAATTTTGATGGTAAATTTCCGCAGGATAGAATTTAACTAATGGAACTACTTCAGTAGTAATTTTTGGAAATGCTTTTTCCTTAAGTAATTTTTGAATATATTTTTCGGTGAAAGCTTTTTCTTGGGCATTTTCATAGAAAACAATTGATCTATATTGTACCCCAAAATCTGGGCCTTGTTGATTCAGTGTGGAAGCATCGTGAGATCCAAAAAAGGCTTCGAGTAAACTGTTATAACTTACTTTTGAGGAATCATAATAAATTTTAACTGTTTCCGCGTGTTTTGTTTTTCCAGAACAAACTAAGGCATAAGTCGGATTTTTTTCTGTACCACCAGAATAACCAGATTCAACTTCCTCAACACCTTCAATAGATTCAAAAATGGCTTCGACGCACCAAAAACATCCTGCGGCAAAGTAGGCCGTTTGAAGAGAATCAAGGTTTTTAACAATTTTCTTTTCAGTTTTTTCAGAATCACTAACTTGAGAACAAGCTGATAAGGCAAAAAATAATAACGGTATTAGACTAAATTTCATCATTTATCAATAACGAATTAAGTTTAAAAATGTTTGATTGGAAACTTAAAGATCGTCTTTTTCTTCATCAGAAGCGTCACCGCGAATAGAACGATAACGCTTACGTACTTCGACTGAATGTAAACTTCCTTTGAAATCAAACAACAAAGTTTTATAATATTCAGATGCTTTTTCCTTGTCGTTCAAATGATTCTCATAAATATCGCCCAATTGAAAAATTGCGTCATCTGCAAGTATATCATCTCTATAATATTTTAATAATTCTTCTAAATAGATAATTGCTTTAGTCCAATCTCCTTGAAGTTGCATTGCTTTAGATTTACGAATCAGAATTTCATCTCCTAAACTATGATAGGGAAAAGTTGCGATTATACTATCAAATAAAATAAAAGCTTCAGAATACCTGTGTTGTTCAATTAACAAATCACCATTCGCAAACCAAGTCATAGCTTGATAATTACTATCTAAACCAAAGTTGTCTGTGATAAGAATAGATAATTTCAACGCATCATTTGCTATTAATTTTGATGTAGATTCTTTCAAGACTCCTAATTGAGATTGGGCAAAATCGAATTCGCCATCGTAATAGAAAATACGCGCATTTTTAAATTTCGCTTCGTGTCCGATTGGTTCGAATTTAAGTTCACTTTCAATTTGCATATAGAGTAAAGAAGCCTCCCAGATATCTCCGTGTAAAACATGAATATCAGCAAGTTGCATTTTTAATTCTGCTTTTTGCATGTCCGTGATTCCTGGAATTAAAAGTGCTTCAGTCAATAATGTAATTGCTTCAGTCGCTTGATTTGCATAAAAAGCTTGAATGTGACTTAGTTCAATTATTAAAGGAATTGATGATCTTTTTTTACCAACACGCAACAAGGTTGTTTGGTACTCAGATATGGTTAATTGTAATTCCTCCGCAGAGAAGTTACGATTCGTAGTCACTTCTAAAAAGCGGGTATTTAAAAGTGCATTTTCTGCTTGATAATAAAATAATTTATCATCACCCAATGCTGTAACATATTTGAAGGCTTTGCGAGCAGTTTCATATTCTTTATTTTCTACACACATTTTCCCTAACTCCAAAACACTTCTTCCTTGCTCATTTAATCTTTTATCCATGGCTTGAACTTGTACTAAAGCTCCTGTGAAATTTTTCTTTTGGATAAACAACCAAATCAACATTTCTGAATAAACTGATTCTCCAGGTTTCTTTTGAATCCGTTCGAGTAATGCGTTTTTCAGGAAATCATATTCTTTTGATTCTGCAGCAGTAAAATCAATTTGGCGTGTAAGCACAGTTTGAATCGTAGAAGCATAGCTGGATTGAAAATCGAGTAAATCCAGATATTCACCAATCATTTTTTCCGTTTGACCCATTGCACCATAAAGTTCTGCAAACTGAAAATGTAAAGGATAGGAGTCTCTTAGTATTTTTCTTCCTTTTTCGATTGTTGAAAATGCTAAATCATTTCGCCCTTTTGATTTAAACGCATTGAACAGTGCAATTATTGAAGCAGGATCTGGCTCAAGGTTATCAATTAAATCAGTATAAATTTTTTGGGCTTTATCTGTTTCTTTAGTGTCTTCATAAAATTGACCTAGAAGCACTTTGTATTCAATGTCGTATTTATTTGCAGTGCTTTGTTTCTTGAGAACCTTTTCAGCCTCCTTCAAATCACCAGTTTGATTTAAGCAATCAAAATAACGGTTGAAATTGAATTTTGATGGATCTTTCTCGTAAATTTTAACATAATAAATCTTTGCTTTTTCAAAATCACCATTAGAATAATAATATTGTGCTAATTGCTGATCTGTTTCCCCTTGAGAAAAGGAAAAACTAGAAACACAAATAAATATTAGTCCGAATAAAAATTTCATGGTCAATTCGTAAGCAATTATTATACCTTCTTAATTATTGTTTGATAAACTTAAAGAAAAAGAATTTATTTCATCATGCAATTCATTAAAAGTAGCTGTTGTTGTTTCTCTTAATGACATATAATCTGAAAGTAAACTTTTCAATTTTAATACTTTTTCATTTTCAAATTGAATGAAAGTAGCATATTTATCTCTTTCCCCATTCCCTTTTTCAATGTCCAATTTTAATTTTTGCAAGGTTGTTTTTTCAGATTTTACATCACTTGATAATTGAAGAAAAACAATACTTAGAATACCAAATGATTTTCTCATTCTATTATAATAATCTAGTTTTTTGGCAAATGTCAAATCAAGGGTGTCAGATTCATAATTCAATTTAATGCGCGAATCAGTTGCATTTGCATTCGAAGCTAAATCAGAAATTTCTGAATAATCATTTTCTAACAAAACTGTTTGAATACTATCCAATGATTCATTCATTTTTTGAATCGACAATATTTGCTCGCCTTTTTTTAAGTCAGTGCAAGAAGACAAACCTATTAAAACACATAAAATAAAATAGTACTTCATCGTATTACGCTTCATTAAAAGTTCAATTTGTTTTGAATTAGAACTTTTTAGTTAATCTCAGTAAATCCGGTGAATTTATGCAAAACCTCTGGAATTAAAATGCTATTAGCTGTTTGATGATTCTCCAAGAGTGCAGCAACAATTCTTGGAAGCGCCAAAGCACTGCCATTCAACGTATGACACAATTGATTCTTTTTATCGCCATTTTTAAAGCGCAATTTCAACCTGTTTGCTTGAAATGTATCAAAACGAGAAACTGAACTAACTTCTAACCATTTATCTTGTGCAGCAGAATATACTTCAAAATCATACGTAATTGCTGACGCAAAGCTAGTAT
>JBILYS010000084.1:0-6816 GCA_044377625.1 Crocinitomicaceae bacterium | reverse complement strand
ATATTACTTTATTTTTGATTAAACATTAATTTATAAACGATACTTACATAATAATTTCTTCCAGGGAATGGAAGGTCAATATTTTTCAATCGTGATAAATGATCGATATAGCGTGTGTTAAGAACATTCTTTACACCTACTTTTATTTCTAATGGTGTTTTTCCTTCTAATTTCCCTTGAAGGCCGATATTAAACACCTGATAGCTTGGGGAAGCCGTTTCATAACTTGCCACTTGATTTTGTTCAAATGAATACTGATGTTGTACACTTAAACTTTCGATTCTAAACTTCGTCTTCATCGGAATTTCAAATTTAAGTAGTGTTGAAATACGCGATTGGGGCAATAAAGAAACATTAAAACCTTCGGATCCTTCAATTGAAACGTATGAAAACGAATTTTCTAGATGCAACCAATGTGCAAAGTGTGGATGCCAGTGCCAACTCACATCTGTCCCGTAAGAATATCCTTTTGATAGTTGTTTATATTCATAAACGGGCAAGGAAGAAATCAAGGTATCGAGCGGTGACAAATAAATATAATCTGTCAATAAGGAAGCAAAAGGATTAACTACAAATTCAATATGTTCGCCATGATATTCATACGAAAGATCCAATTGATTGGCTTTTTCAGGTTTCAAATCGATTGAACCAATTTCATATCTCAATGCCCCGTGATGAAAGCCATTTGCCAACAATTCTGATAAGTGTGGAGCTCTAAACCCAGAAGACACATTCAATCTAATTGTTTGTTCTTTAAATGATTTAACTGCACCAACTGAATAATTTAAACCTTGGTAAATTCGTTGAATCGGATCTGTACCTTTAAACGTTTCTAAGCTTTTCACTTGACGCACATCGTAACGCAAACCTGCCTGAAGGTTCCAACCTTTCTTTTCGAAGTAGGCAATAACAAATGCTCCATTATCAAATGTAGTTGCATTTGGAATCAATTGTTCTGTTGCTTTCGTGCTATTTATATTGTTCTGATACATTCCTTGCAAACCTGAAATGAGTGAAAATTGCTCATTTAATTGGGTTTTCAATTTTACTGTGTAAAGTGTGTTATACAGGTCAGCACTAATACCCGGAATTGTCAATTTATCCTCATATTCTGTCAATCGATTGACCGTTTGTCCCAGTAAAACTGAAACTTCATTTCGTTTTAAAAACCATTTATTCTCAAGCGATAAAAAATGATTGAAAAACACTTGAGCAGGAACCGTATTTTTCCTTTTTTGTGCATCCACTTGAAAATCGGCTGTATTGACGATTGAATCATGTGTATGTCCTGGAATTCCTGCCCTTGTCGTTGAGAAGTTATAGCGCACATTCATGGACCAACTTCCTTTATTCATTCCGAAAGCCAATTTTGCTGCTTTATCGTTGAAGCGTGAATTTTGTGCAAACTGTCCAGAAGGAAGCTGATAATCAGCATTATTCGTATAAAGTCCTCCAACACTAAGTCGTACATTTTTCTTTGCCATTTTATACAACAACTGATTCTTTGTTCCCAAACTTGCTGATTCAAATTGTGTTTTTGCTGTAATTTCATGTGAATTGCTTTTCGCAAATGCTTCATCTTTAAAATAAACAACACCACCCAAAGCATCCGCACCAAACAGCAAAGAATTTGGACCTTTAATTACTTCTACCGATCCTATTCCAAGCTCTGTTATTCCCATTCCATGATCTCCACCCCACTGTTGATTTTCAATGCGTAAACCGTTTAAGAACGAAACCACACGAATTCCTTGGGAACCGCGGATAACTGGTTTTGAAATCCCAACACCGGTTGAAGAATTGTATACACCTGGTATTGTCGCAAGTGCATCGCCCAACGTAGTTGTAGTAATAGTATTCATCTCACTTAACTTTCTTGTTTCGATGTGAATGGCACTATTTCTTTGAAGCGTATTTTTCGCACCTGAAATTGTAACTTCATCAAGAGCGATGTGTTTTTCAATAAGTGTGAAATGGAAATCTTGATTTAGATTTTCAATCTTTTGAAGCTGCGCATCATAACCATGCGCAGAAATACGAACTGTAAAATGGTTCGGTAGTTCATTTGAATAATTAAAATGTCCGAGTGAATCGGATTGGAATTCAACCTCAATTTCTACGATGGAAAATTTAGCATTAGCTATTGGAGTATTTGACGACGCACTTTTAACCTCTCCATGAAAGGCTTGTGCGAACGTCATATTTACAAATAGGATCCCTCCTATAATTGCAATAAAACGATTCATTTTAAATTTATTAGATAACGAATAGTAAGTCTGACAAGAAAATTGTCGACAACACGAATTGTTTCACTCGAATGAGCAAAATCTTTTTAAAATTAACTAATTGCTGGGGGACCCCGATGGGAGAATTGCTCGAATTTCTTTTTGAAATATAGAGAAGCAAGTGTTAAATCGAATTTTCTAAAGTACTGTTTCTTAAAATGGAAAAAATGAAAAGAATGATGACTAATTACTCCTAAACTAAAATCACAAGCAAAACAGTCTTTTTGATCAAAATGCGTATCCTTAAAGGACTTGTGTTCATGAATATGTCCGCAATCATGCCATAATTCTCGAGGAGTTAACACAACGAAAAAGCTTAAAAGCAAAGAATAAACAAGCCATTTTTTGAATAACATGAAGCGAAGTTACTAAAATTTGAGCAAAAAAAAAGCGAAGTTACTAAAATTTGAGCAAAAAAAATAGGCATCCGAAGGACACCTATTTTTATAATGTATAAAATGATTGATTATTGACCCATCATTTCTTTAGACATTTTTTCCATTTCTTTGAAAGATTCACATTCTTTCAATTCAGCTTCCATAGCTTTCTTTTCAGCGTCAGTTTTACCTGCATCTAATTTTTCACATTTTTCAATGTCGCCTTTGTATTTTTCTTGGATAGCTGTCATTTTAGCTGGATCCATTTTAGCTTCTTTAGCTTCTTTCATCATTGACAAACCTGTTTCAGCGCAATCACAAACTGCACTTTTTCCACAAGATGCAAGAACCAATACAGTCAACATTGTTGCAGATAAAATAATTTTCTTCATAATAGTTTTTTAAATTCGACTAAAAATATGAATAATAATTCTAAAATAAAAACAACGAAGAAAGTTCTATCCTTATTCGATTGTTCATAACGAGAAATTAAGTTCGATTTTTGTTTTATTTAGTTTTTAATCCCCGCATCTCTCAAACATTTGCGAACTTTTCTCTCATGTTTCTCACGTTGCTCAGGAGTTCTGTTGGCATCTTGAATTCTAAATGCTTGACATTTTTCATCAATTTCATCAAAACGTGCTGATAAACGATCAAATTCTTTGTCAGGTAGATTTGGTTTTGAAAATGCTTTATTAATAGAATCTCCCTTTACAACACAATCACAAAAATCCCATTGTTCGCCGTATTTTTCTTCAATTTTAGCAATTGAAGCATTCAATTCATTCGAATCCACACCTTGACTAACGGTGCTTTTTGCATTCGAAATAGCATCTTCAATTGTGACTTCTTCAACGTTCAAATTGACACCACATTCAGGGCAATCTTTGCATTTTTTTTCTTCCGAACATGATATCACAAAAAGAAATAGAAGAGAAATTACTAGAATTTTTTTCATTGAATGATGAATAAGTAAATGTTTATTAAATAATTTTTGTGGAATAAAGATACAAAAGAATATAAGTATGGATATAAGAAATGGATTTGTTTTTTATTTCACTGATTTGAACTATCAAACAAGCAATCCCAATTATAAAAAAAAACCGTCCTTTTTCAAAGACGGTTTTAAAAATTTGTATTGAATACTATTTTGCGACCAATGTATCTTCAGTTGAAGTTGCAATAGCACTTTTATCAAAACGTAATTTTGTTCCTTCTGAAGAAATTAATACAGTAGCATCCGCTACTTCAAGAAGCTTTCCATGAATCCCTCCAATAGTAACAACTTTATCACCGATTTTAAGATTTTCTCTGAATTTTTTCATTTCTTTTTGTTTCTTCATTTGTGGTCTGATCATAAAAAAGTAAAATACTATTAGGATCAATACAAGCATTATAATTTGTTGTGGCATTTTATTTTGATTTTAATTTAGTTACTTAATTGATTTTACTGTTGCTTTAATAGCAACTTCTGTCACTGATGGCTCTGTATTAGCTACAATACGAACCGATTTTGAAATCATTCCAGTTGCTGTTCTATCTGTATCAACAACAGCTTTAATAATTCCTGATTTACCCGGTAAAATTGGATCTTCTGGTTTTTCAGCTACTGTGCACGTGCAAGAACCTTTAACTTCTGCAATAACCAATGGATATTTCCCTGTGTTTTCAACGACAAATTTTGCAGTAATTAATTCTCCTTTAACAACAGTTCCTCCATCATAAACTGGATTTACAACCATGGTTGTTTTGTTTCCTATTTCGACCTTATCTGAACCAGAACAAGCTGAAAATAGAAAAAATGCACTTGATATAAAAAGTATTTTTCTCATAATTTAATTCATTAATCCCCTTCCAATTTTGATTATTTTCTTATCTTTTTGCAATCGGTCAATCGCTTTATCTAAAACTCCATTGATGAATCCATTACTTTTTGGCGTACTATAAAATTTAGAAATTTCGATGTATTCGTTCAACGTAACTTTAGTCGGTATATTATTAAAAATCTGCAATTCTGTAATTGCCATTTTCATAAGAATAACATCCATTTTGGCAATACGATCCAATTCCCAATTTTTAGTCAATTCATCAATCAATAATTCATTTTCCTTGTCCAAGGAAATAGTTTTCCTCAACAATTGTCGAATAAATTCTTTTTCATCGTCACCTTCTTTGTACAAAGGTAAAATAGTTAAAACTTCACCTTTTTCAGCCGTCTTTAAAGTTTTTAAAGCCATCGAACAAGCTAAATCAATATCGTCCATCCAATGAATGCTTTTTTCTTCGAAGAAATTATATAATATCTCAGAATTAGCTATTTCCACTTTAAACAATTCCATTGCAAAGTTTTTATCCTCTTCAAACCCTTTAGCTTCACTGTTTATGTATTCAATATATGTTTCACTATCTTTTATTTGCAAAAACATTTTACGAAACATCTCTTGATTTTCATCTCCAATCCAGTTCACCTTTCTCGCTTCAGAATAACGTCGTAGCTCTTTACTGCTTTCTACAATTTGAATCAACTCGTTGTTAATAAACATCAAATTTGGATTCAAATCAGCTTCGGTAGGACGAATTTTCTTTTTTAAATCTTCAATTCTATTTTCTGCAACAACTTTAAGTTCAGAAAAAGTCAACAACAAATAAATATACAAGTCATGGATTCTTTCAACAGATTGCATCAACTCTTTTTCCGTTCGACGAAAATCCTCTTCATTCGATTGAAAATAGGCATAAAGCACCTGTAATACTTTAATTCTTAAATGTCTTCTGTTTAGCATTTTTTATAACGGCAATTTTACTTTTCCAATCGACTCGATTCTTTCCTCAGCCATTTTATTAGCAATCTGATACGTTGGTATATTCTCAGATTTAGATCGTTTAACGATGTTTCCTATAGTATTGTATATTTCTTCTGCTTTACCCATCGCCCACTCAGAAGAAAGTCCTTTAACTTCTGAATAACAATTGATAACACCTCCAGCATTCAATGCGAAATCAGGAGCATAAATAATTCCTTTTTCCATCACCAATCTACCGTGAATATCTTCTTGTTGTAATTGGTTATTGGCAGCACCAGCAATAATTGAACATTTCAAACGAGAAAGTGTGTCATCATTAATTGTAGCACCTAAAGCACATGGAGCATAAATATCCATGTCGATATCATAAATCTCATTCAATCCAACAACGTGGGCACCTGATTCATGCGCAATGCGTTGAAGCGTTGGTTCATGAATATCTGAAATATAAACTTCAGCTTGCTCTGCAACTAACGCTTTCACTAAATATTCACCAACGTGTCCAACACCCTGAACAACAATTTTCTTTCCTGTCAATGAATCTGAACCAAATTGTTCCTTCGCACACGCTTTCATTCCAACGTAAACTCCATGAGCAGTCACGGGTGATGGATCTCCACTTTTTCCTGGCAAACCAACAACATGATTTGTTTCCATGTTCACATAAACCATATCAGCAGTTCCAATCCCTACATCTTCCGCAGTGATATATTTACCAGCTAAACTATTCACAAATTTCCCAAAACGTCTCATCAACGCTTCTGATTTCATCGTTCGAGCATCACCAATAATAACAGCTTTTCCACCGCCTAAGTTCAATCCTGAAATTGAATTTTTGTAGGTCATTCCACGAGACAAACGCAAAACATCTGTTAATGCGTCCATTTCATTGGCATAAGCCCACATGCGTGTTCCGCCCAAAGCAGGTCCTAATACAGTATTGTGAACAGCTATAATAGCTTTTAACCCTGTTGCATTATCGTTACAAAACAATAATTGTTCGTGATTATATTTGCTCATTTGAGCAATCACCGGATTTTCCATGAGGTTCGTGTCCTCAATTTTTTTAACATCAAACATATTTAAACGACAAATGTTATAATTTTAATTCAAGCTGAATGTCTATTTTTGCATTCCGTATTTACATCGTTATGCATACTTGGGCACAAAAATAGGAAATTAATCGTATGAAGTCACTGAGCTATCTCAACAAATATTTTATAAAATATAAATGGCGATTCCTATTAGGGATTTTATTCATTGTTATATCCAATTATTTTGGGGTTCAAAAGCCTCTTTTTGTGAAAACTACCATTGATAACTTACTTTTTGAAAAACCAATTAATGGAA
>JBILYS010000083.1:0-6880 GCA_044377625.1 Crocinitomicaceae bacterium | reverse complement strand
CCGACGCTTTCCTTGTATAATCACCGTTGAACTACCATCAGGCATTTTCAACAATCGAATGATTTGAGCAACAGTACCAACGGTATGTAAATCAGAAAATTCAGGTGATTCCTCCTCTTGATTCTTTTGAGAAACCACACCAATTATTTTTTTCCCTTTGTTGGCGTCTTGAATTAGTTTGATTGATTTATCGCGTCCAACAGTAATTGGAATTACTACTCCTGGAAATAAAACATTGTTTCGTAAAGGCAAAATAGCAAGATCTTCAGGAAATTTTTCCTTGTTCATGTTTTCTTCTTCTTCTGCCGTAATTAAAGGAATAAATTCAGCATCGGCTTCAATTGCTTGTGTTAAATTTAAAATATCGTTGTCAAAAATATCGTTCATGCTTCTTGGAATTCGTAATTTTTTAGTTGGGATTTGTAATTGATGTAAAAACCCATTTTGTAAGTCAAAGTGTCAGTATAATTCAGTAGATTTTTCGTGAAACCTTAATTTTATAGGACGCAGCTAGTGAGTCAAATGATATGCCACTGGAAATAAACTGAAATTTTGTCTTATTTATTCTCTGAAATGTGACGTAAAATAGCAATTTCACTTTCCGATAATTGCAAACCTCTGCGGTGCATCATGTTATTCGCGTATTCAATTGCTTTTTCAAAACGAAACGGAACAATTTCATCGGCTCCACCCCAACTAAATGAAGGAATGAATTTGGCTGGAAATCCCGCTCCATAAATATTGGAAGAAACACCTACAACAGTTGCTGTGTTGAACATGGTGTTGATCCCACATTTAGAATGATCCCCCATACAAACTCCCATGAATTGTGTTTCCGTTTCAATTTCCCCTTTTTCTTCATAGGAATAAGTTGAAATAGTACCATAATTGTTTTTCAAGTTTGAAGTATTCGTATCCGCTCCTAAATTGCACCATTCACCGATCAAAGCGTTACCTAGAAAGCCGTCATGTCCTTTGTTAGAATACGCTTGAAAAACGACATTATTTACTTCTCCACCCACTTTACAATGTGGTCCAAGAGTTGTTGGTCCATATACTTTCGCTCCTAATTTCAAAGCGCTGTGTTCACACATTGCTAAAGGTCCACGAACAATTGAACCTTCCATGATTTCAGCATCTTTCCCAATGTAAATAGGTCCAGATTGTGTGTTTAAAATGGCTGCTTCAACGATTGCTCCTTCTTCAATGAAAATCATTGATTCGTCACCAATTACCGTATTCGTTTTTGATATTTTTTCAGATGTTCTACCAGCTGTTATAAGTTCGAAATCAGAATAAATTGCATCCCCATTTTTTTGAAAAATATGCCATCTTTGAGAAATAACTACTGGAATTTCTCCAACATATTCAACTTTCACAGATGCATTTCCTTTTTTAGCAAGCCAAATTTTGCCCATCCATAATGTTTCATTTTCGCCAAGATTCACAATAGCAACTGCTACTTCAACATTCGGAATCAATTCAGCATTCACCATTAAATCAGGCTTTTCTAAAGAAGGAAACCTTTCTGCTAAATAAGCTTCAGTTTGATAATAAATCTCAGCTTCTGGTAGGATAACCTTCCATCGTTCATCATTTGTAAAAATTCCAATGCGCAAATTACCAATTGGTCGTGTTAATGACAAAGGGGCAAAACGCAAATGTAAACCATTATCGTGCAAACTTATTTTCATATCAAAAACTTAAATCGTTCTTATTTTGAAGCTGTTAAATCAAATCCGTTTTTTGTGATTTCATCGCTTAAATTCACGGATTTTTTACTAAAAAGGTACAACATTAGAAATGTCAACGTTCCATTTATAATTAATATCTCGTTTCCAAATTTATATTCACCAAAAAGTTGTGGTGAAAAATGATCAAGTCCATAACACATCAATGGCGCTAGAATACAAACAATTGGAACAATTGGAATTTTTGCTTTTAAAATTGAACGTTTGGTGAGTATACCGAATGAGAATAATCCTAACAATGGTCCATAGGTATAACCAGCAATCACAAAAATTAAATCAATTATACTCTTATCATTTTTCCATTTGAAGAAAAACACCAATAGCGTAAACAAAACAGCAAAACCAATGTGTATTTGTTTCCGTAAGCGTACTTTCTGTTTTTCATTCATATCTGTTCTTCGCTGAAAACCAAGAATATCAATACAGAAAGAAGATGTCAAGGCTGTAATTGCCCCATCAACAGACGGGAAAAGTGCCGAAATTAATCCAATGATAAAAATGAGAAATATTCCCTTAGGCAAATGATCGCGAACGATTGAAGGGAACACATCATCTGGTGCATATTCCCAACCATTGTGTTGTGCATACAAATACAATAAACCTCCTAAAAACAAGAACAATGCGTTTACAAGAAGTAAAACTAAACTGAACGATACGATGTTTTTCTGAGCATCTTTCAACGTTTTTACACTGATGTTTTTTTGCATCATTTCTTGATCCATCCCAGTCATCGTAATTGTAATAAACGCCCCACCAATAATATGTTTCAGGAAATAATCTTTTTTCAATACGTCTGTCCCCCAAAGACTTGTCATGTTTTTGTTTTGCATTTTATGCCAAATAGTTGTCCAATCCCAACCTAATGCTTGCTGAATTGAAACTATACACACGACAAGTGCCAATAACATGAATATTGTTTGTAAAGTATCGGTCCAAACGATTGTTTTCACACCGCCTTTCAAGGTATAAACAACAATCATTATCATAATAATTAAGGTCGTCAACCAAAACGGAAAATCAATTTCATCCAAAACAAATAATTGCAACACATTGATTACAAGATATAAACGAACTGTTGCACCCAATGTTCTCGACAAAATAAAATATCCAGCGCCCCATTTGTAAGCATTAAAACCCAAACGATATTCTAAATAGCGATAAATTGACGTTAGATTGTATTTATAATACAAAGGCAAAAGAACATACGCCACAACGAAATAACCAATAAAAAACCCAAGAACCAATTGATAATAATGCCACCCTCCTGCTCCAACTCCGCCTGGAACTGAAACAAAAGTTACTCCTGAAAGTGATGTTCCAATCATTCCAAAAGCCACTAAATACCAAGAACTTTTCTTGTTTCCAGAGAAAAAAGATTCAGAATCAGCATTTTTTGATGTCAGAACTGAAATCAAAATCAACACTGCGAAATAGGCTACTAATATAGAAACGACTAATGCTGTACTCATACTTAAATTTGAAGGTTGAAATTACTATTATTTGTTTAATACCGATTAGTATTTGATAATACTGGAATAAAAATCCAGCATAACCAAATCCAGCTCGGCATTACACCTAAACTAAGAGTATTGAAAATTTTAAGTAAAATGGTGTAAACTTCATTTAATGATGATCATAATCCGTTACTTTAATGTCAAATTGAATTCTATCTTTGTATTTAAAATTATAAACCATGGATGTTGTATTGCAAATTGCCTTGATTATTTTTCCTGCGGGAGCGGTATTATTAACAACGATATTCTTTTTAAGAAAGGAATCGTCTCAAGAATTACGTTCGATGCAAATTGAAATGAAGAAACAACGTCAAGAGTTCTTTTTACCGAGTCGTGTTGAATCCTACCAAAGAGCAGTTTTACTAATGGAGCGTATTCACCCAAATAGTTTGGTCATGCGTTTACATAATCCAGGTTTACCAGCTAGAGCGCTACAAGCTGAATTTTTACAAGCAATTAGAGATGAATATGATCACAATGTTGCACAACAATTATTTGTTTCTATTCAAGGATGGCAAATGGTAAAAAATTCAAAAGAAGAGACTGTAAAAATTATCAATCTTGCTGGAAATCAAATGTCCGCTGCAGCAACTGGAATGGATTTATCTGCTAAAATATTTGAAATTGTTGCCGAAATAGGTCAATTACCTACTGAAATTACGGTTGAATATTTGAAAAGAGAATTGCAGGAGTTGTTTTAAAAAAATAAGGAAGAAAAGCGTAGCTTTGATTAGATTAAGCGGTAGCGCAGATTATCTATAAATTAAGGAAAAAGATTTCAAAAAAGGAAAAAGGTAGAAGGAAAAAGTAATTTATTTCTTGGGAATCACACTTTTTACTTTTTACTTTTTCCTTTTTCCTTTTTATAATCTATTCTAAAATTATTCTCAAATCATCAATTTCTATAATATCTCCTGGAATTAGTTTCGCGCGTTTACGTGTTTCAACTTCACCGTTTCGAATTACTTCGCCTTGTTCAACGATGTATTTCGCATGACCACCCGTTTCAGCAATTCCAAGTGCTTTTAACAATTGAATAAGCTCAATGTATTCCCCTTCTATTTTAAATTCTTGTTTCATTTTTCTTTATTATAATACTCGTATAAAATTTCCGCAGCATGAAATGAGCTTATTTCACCAGAAAGAACTTTTTGTTCCATGTTTTTTAATTCATTCATGGATGCTTCATTTCCAAAAAAGTCGTTTAAAATCAATTCTTTCAATGATTCCGACAACCAATATTTATCTTGAATTTTTCGATGTTTATCAAACCAACCATTGATTTTTGTTTGATTTGAAAAGGATTCAATTGTCGTCCAAACTTTGTCTATATTTTCATTCGTATAAGCGCTGCAGGTATATGAAGGTGCAACCCAATCACTTGCTTTTGGAGGGAAAAGATGCATAGCGTTGGCATATTCTCGACTTGCCATTTGGGCTTTTTTCTCATTATCGCCATCCGCTTTTGTGATTACTAAAGCATCAGCCATTTCCATTATACCACGTTTGATACCTTGTAATTCATCTCCAGCTCCAGCCAACATTAAAAGTAAAAAGAAATCAACCATAGAATGCACCATTGTTTCAGATTGTCCTACTCCAACAGTTTCAATTAGAATCACATCAAATCCTGCCACTTCACATAAAAAAATACTTTCTCGTGTTTTTCTTGCAACACCACCCAGGGTTGAACCAGCCGCTGAAGGACGAATAAAAACATTTTTCATCACAGACAAATCTTGCATGCGCGTTTTGTCGCCTAATATACTCCCGCCACTTTCACTGCTTGAAGGGTCAATGGCCAAAACGGCAACTTTCATCCCTTTTTCAACAAGAATTTTACCGAAAGCTTCAATGAAGGTACTTTTCCCAACACCAGGAACTCCTGTAATCCCAATGCGGATTGATTTCCCCGCATGAGGTAAACTTAACTGAATTAAATCATTTGCCATTTCTTTATCAGCCGGCAATGTACTTTCCAATAATGTAATACAAGAACTTAATGCAACAATATCACCCGTCAATAATTGCTTAAACATATTCTCAACAGTTCGAGATGTTCGTCTGAGTTTTCGTTTATTCAACCAATTTTCTAAATGTTGCTGATCCATTGAAACAAATGTAGAAAAAAATAAAGGACATATAGACTTTAGGAGTTTAAGACTTCAAGATATTAAGACTCAAAAAATAGACTCGTTCATATATAACCTTGCTGATTTTCAATAGTAGGTTTTGAAGTTTTTTTGTCTTTTGTCCTAAAGTCTTAATATCCTAATGTCTTGAAGTCTTTCTTCTAAAACTCTTTCACTAACTTTAACCCCATGAAACGAATTGGCTTAATGTCAGACACACATGGATATATAGATCCTAAAATATACGATTACTTCAAAGATGTTGATGAAATTTGGCATGCAGGTGATGTTGGAACAATTGATGTTATTGATGATTTAAGGAAATTCAAACCGTTACGTGGCGTTTATGGAAACATTGATGATTATGATATTAGAAAAGAACTTCCAGAATTCAATCGGTTTAAGTGCGAAGATGTGGAGGTTCTAATTACTCATATAGGTGGTAAACCTGGTAATTTTTCCATTCCAGCAACAACCGAATTGAATAAAAAAGCTCCGAAATTATTTATTTGTGGTCATTCACATATCTTACTAGTTAAAATGGATCCACGGTATAAAATGTTGTGCATGAATCCTGGCGCTTGTGGTTTTAAAGGATTTCATTCAGTAAAAACAATTTTACGTTTTTCAATAACGGGAGACCGAATACATGATTTAGAAGCAATTGAAATAGGAAAAAGAGTATAGAATAAAATTTTTAGCTTTTCTTTGCGTTAATTATCCCGTATGAAATTTACTTTTTCTTTTTTCTTCCTCCTTTTAGTTGTTAGTTCAGTTGCTCAAACTGGCGGAACGACAACTTTTGCTCTTTTAAACCTTACCTATAATGCTCGTGCTGCAGGACTTGGAAATGATTTCATTTCGGCTAAAGATCAAGATATAAATATGGGTGTTGCCAATCCTTCTTTGTATAATGATAAAATGCACAATACCTTAAGTGTCAATCAGGCATTATTATCTGGAGGAATAAATTATGGTCAGGTAGTTTATGGAAAGAAGCTAAAAGTTGGTTTTTTAGGAACATCTATTCGTTATGTCAATTATGGAGAATTTAGAAGAACAGATATCAACGGTACTGACCAAGGAGCTTTTAATCCATTTGAATGCATTATAGGCGCAGGTTATGGAAAACAATTAAATCCTAGAATATCTGTTGGAACTAATGTTAATCTCATTTATTCACAATTGGAAAGTTATAGTGCTTTTGGTGCTGCTTTGGATTTAGCTGGAACTTATACGAATAAAAATGAGAATTTTCTTGTTACCGCGATGGTTAAAAACGCAGGAATTCAGTTTAAGAGTTATTATAATAAAGAAAAATCGCCACTTCCAGCAGAATTTCAATTAGCAGGATCGTATAAATTGAGTCATGCTCCTTTTCGGTTTTCAATCTTGGCACATCACTTAAACAAATGGAACATCACCTATGTTGATCCAAATTTAAAACCAACAGTTGATGCATTAACAGGAGATTCTATTCCAG
>JBILYS010000082.1:0-6883 GCA_044377625.1 Crocinitomicaceae bacterium | reverse complement strand
CAAATGCTAATGTTAATGCAACGATGTAGACATTCGGATTTGTCAAGAAAGCAAAATCAGGGTAAGACAAAACTGAACTAATTTCGCTAAGAGATTTTAGGACTGGCAATTCAACTAAATGTTTTCCTCCAACGGCAAAAGCTGGAAAAAATAGTTGAAAAAAAATGTTCAAAACAATTGCTATAACTACTGCAAACAATGCGCCTGGTAGAATTTTAAATAGTGCTATTTTTTTGAAATAAGGCCGTTCAAATAGTAATAGAATTCCAATTGAAACGATGCTAATTACAATTGCTCCTGGTTGCAACGAATTCAATGCATACATCATTTCTGAAAAAGTATTGTGCCCATCCAATTGAAAAAAGGCATCATCACCAATGAAATCCTTGTCATACCCCAATGCGTGAGGGATTTCCTTTAAAATCAGTGTCAAACCAATCGCTGCAAGCATTCCTTTGATTACTGATGAAGGAAAATAATTTGCTAAAACTCCCAATCCTGCAAAACCGGCAATTATTTGAATAATACCGGATAAAACAATAGCAACTAAGAGTCCTTCAAAACTTCCTAGAGTCGTCAATGCTGCAATAAGTATTGTTATTAAACCGGCTGCTGGACCTGAAACGCCAATTCGACTTCCGCTTAAGAATCCGACGACAATCCCTCCAATGATTCCAGCTATGATTCCTGAAAACACATTGGGTAACCCATTTATTGTTTCAACGTTTGTAGAGGCTAATCCCACTCCTAAACAAAGTGGTAATGCCACTAAAAATGTGACTAGACCTGATGGCGCATCTCGCCTTAAAGCCTTAAAAATTTCTTTCATTTTATACTCCTTTAAATATTTTTAATTAATTTTTTACTAAAAACTAAACAGTAAATTCAGGAGGGGCAAAAAGATTTTTTGAATAATTATAGGTGTAAAATTCTTTTGAATAATTCAAAAGAGATTTTTCTAGATCGAAATCAACTGGTGCAAAGATATTTGGGAATATTTCAAGAGAAAGTAAATATTCTGAATCAACATTTTCTTCTTCTGTTTCATCTTCACTATCATCGACTGATATTTCAGTAAGATCATCTTTATCCATTGACAAATTCATTACACTTTTAACAAGTGTATTTGCGAAAAAGCAACAAACAAATATGTAAATAATGAATTTCATAAAAATGTCTTGCTCAAAAATAACAAAACAATTGTAACCAAC
Organism: Crocinitomicaceae bacterium; assembly: GCA_044377625.1. Lineage (GTDB taxonomy): Bacteria > Bacteroidota > Bacteroidia > Flavobacteriales_D > Crocinitomicaceae > M0103. Next base: position 5,672 of record JBILYS010000082.1, on the reverse strand, counting down.
TTTTGTTTTCGGATACAATTTTTCACAAAAAAGCCTATAAACTATCAATTTATAGGCTTAATTAAAAAACTTAAAAATCAATTTATTACTTTCAATTCCTTTCCAACTTTAATAAATGCCGCTATTGCTTTATCCAAATCTGCAATTGAATGAGCAGCGGAAATCTGAGTTCTAATTCTCGCAGCACCTTTTGCAACAACTGGGAAAAAGAAACCAATTGCATATACGCCTTCCTTCAATAAAGCATCAGCAAATTGTTGAGAAAGTGCTGCATCATACAACATAATTGGAACAATTGGAGAATCTCCCGGTTTAATATCAAAACCAGCTGCAATAATTCTTTCTTTAAAATATTTCGTATTTGATTCTAACTTATCGCGCAATTCTGTTGTAGAACTAAGGATGTCAAACACCTTATTAGAAGCACCAACTATGGCTGGAGCTAATGAATTTGAAAATAAATATGGTCGAGAACGTTGACGAAGTAATTCGATAATTTCCTTTTTACCCGTAGTATAGCCACCCATCGCTCCACCAAGTGCTTTTCCTAGAGTTCCAGTGATGATGTCTACTCGATCCATGACGTTGCAATATTCAGGAACACCACGACCAGTTTTACCAATAAATCCAGCTGAGTGACATTCATCTGTCATAACCAACGCATCATATTTATCCGCTAAATCACAAATTTTATCCATTAAAGCAATGTCTCCATCCATTGAAAAAACACCATCAGTAACAATTACTCTAAAACGCTGTGCTTGCGCTTTTTTCAATTGTTCTTCCAAATCATTCATATCAGAATGTTTGTATCGGTATCTATTCGCTTTACACAAACGCACGCCATCAATAATAGAAGCATGATTCAATTCATCTGAGATGATCGCATCTTCTTCACCAAAAAGAGGTTCAAAAACACCACCGTTCGCATCAAATGCCGCAGCATATAAAATTGTATCTTCAGTACCGTAAAATTTCGCAATTTTTGCTTCCAATTCTTTGTGAATATCTTGAGTTCCACAAATGAAACGCACAGATGACATTCCAAAACCATGCGTATCTAAGGTGTCTTTTGCTGCTTGAATAACATCGGGATGCGAAGAAAGACCGAGGTAATTATTAGCACACATGATGACAACTTCATCTCCTGTACTAACCTTTACTTTTGCACCTTGAGGACTAGTAATAATTCTTTCTCTTTTATATATTCCTCCTTCTTGAATAGCTTTTATTTCAGCTTCAAGATGATCTTTCATTTTTCCGTACATAACCCGCTTATTTTGCTCAAAGATAAGAAAAGAGACAATAAAATTATAGAAGTGGAATTAGAAATTCCATTTCATGTTTTTATCGTCCAAAACAGCAAAAGAAATCTTGTAATTTGCTCGTGGAGCCATTTGATTACCATCAGACAAAACACCGTATAATCCTATTCTTAATCGTCTTTTAGAAAACTTGAAATTACGTTCTAGACCAGCAAAAATCTCATAATGTTGCCAATTATATTCTTTCACATATAATGCTCCAACTCCCATGACTAATCCTATTCCGGTTTTTTTCATAAAAGGAATCTTATTGATTATTGCTCCGTTATCATGGTGGACAAAATGTGCTTCATAAAAAATATCTTTTGAAGGCAAAGAAGAATCTAGACCTTGAAATGAATACAAAGGATTTGAGAACCAAATGGGGTCGCTTCTTCTTTGGAATTTAAAATCGGCTTCATAAAGATTTTTTGAACTTAAGAATTTACCTGATGTAATATGATAGGAAGATGTGCCAATTGTGCCAATTTTAAAAGTTTGCATAATTCCAACTCTCAAATACTCATGGTCAACATCACTACCAAACAATTTAGGGATTCCTCTTTGGTAGGTTGTGTAGAATGTCGGAAAACTAGAACCTAATAAAACTTTCCTATTAGGTTCGCGCATATACTTTTGTTTAGGGGTATATCTTAAAGTCATTTCACCTATTAAAGCTTGATATTTTTCAAATTCTGTTGGGTCAGAATTAGGAATTGCATTATCAAAAATGTCTAAGAATTTATATCCTTCCAAACTTTTTCTTTGTGCATAAGATAGATCAACTTCACAATAAAACCCATTGAATAATTCATAATCATGATTGATTGAACCTTGCGTGGTTTCAATAAAGTTTTCTCTTTTATAAATTTGGGTAATAGCATCATAACTTCTAATTACATCAAAATCATGTGACAAATTGATACTTGCCCTACCAAAATGAAAGGGATCATAGAGATACCTCCAATAGGTTTGCCCTTTAATATCACTATTTAATATACCTATCGACATTTCAGTGTAAGAATCCAGTGTCCGTTGGTCATCCCACTTTTTAAAATAATAAAAACTAGGTGCAATTCTAGGTCCAGCAATATATAATGGCCTTGAAGTTCCGGCAATAGAGCTAATTGTCCATTGAGATTTTTTCGCCCTATTTCTGTGGTCAATACCGAACCAAAGCACTTTTAATGCTGTTACTTTATTAAATATTAAATCAATTGAATCAGTATATTCTTTTCTATTTTGGTAATCTCGAATACTGTCTTTTGCTAGAATAAAAGCCTTTTCTTGATCTGTTAAGGAAACTGTTCTTGTTTGACTCCAAAATGTTGAATCTTTATCATAAGCTTCTTCTTCGGTAATAGATAATTCATTCCCGAAAAACTTATTTGAAAATCCTGAATTAAATTTATAATTAGAAAAATCGGCCGTTGTTTTACATATTGAAGTTTGATCTTTGTATTTCACTCCATAATCTAATTCTTGTTTAACTAACACACAAAGGCTGTCACCAGGATGCTCAAAAGTTTGACGAATAGTAAAATAGTCATAAATCAACAAATTACCTTTGTTCATTGTCAACTCTAATTTTTGAATTAACCAAAGAGAATCAACGACCCAGATATAGCCTTCTAAGGTTGAAGTTGAAGTGCTTCGAGGGATAATTTTTATTCGATTTATGATTTGTCCATTTTCTTCAGATTGTTCTTCCAAACGATATTTATAGGATAATATTCCAGGCCCAGATATGGGTGAACTCACTGGTGATTGATGCAAATCATTTAGTTGCAATAAATTTTCAAAAAAATTAAAATTAGATTTTACTGTTGTTGTGTAATACAAATTTTGGTCATTACCTCTTTTTTCGTATGCATTACGTACTTCTTTTACATCATTTGGTGGAGAAAAAGAACGTGTAAATTGCACCTCTACAAGGTTCATGCTTTCGGCAAATGCAGCTTGTTTTTTACGCTCTTCGTCAAATGGATCTTCTACACTGTTTACATCTGTATTTTCTTTCTTATCACCTTTTTTCTTCTCTTCCTTTTCTTTTTTATCAAGAGTTTCTGTTGCTTTTATGTATCCCTCGACTGTATGAGGATAATTCCAAGGGTTAATTTGATCTCGTTTCTTAACGACTTTTAGCATTATTTCACGGCCAGGATTTGATTTTTTTGCAGTAACTTCAATGTCTTCTAAATCTTTAACTGTGGCAGGAAACAATTGTACATCTCGTATGATATCTTGATCATTAATCATTACATATGTTTCTCTTTCAAGATAACCAGTAGAGTTAATTACTAAGAAATATTCCCCGACAAAAAGTCTAAGTTCATAATAACCTTTTGCATCAGCAACCGTTCTTAATTCAGCGTTGTTTTTAGCGAAGATCTTAGCGAAGGGAATTGGTATGTTACGTTCATCTAAAATTGTTCCACTCAATAATTTTTGACCAAAACTTGCAGTGCAAATAATGGAAATAAAACAAATCATTAAAAACGAACTTAACCTCATATAGTTATATTGGACAATCTGACCTCATTAAAAGTTACAACAATCTCTTATAATGAGATTTTTATCTAAGATAGAATACCTTTCAGTTAAAAAGTAACGAATTGTGTTCAATATTCCAGTAGTTATATAAACATTCTTAATCGAGGATAAATGGAATTTTACTTTTTATTCTTTTTTTGTTCCTCTAAATAATTTAAATGTTTTGCCATCCTTTTCATCATCCATCGTTTAACTAAAAACATTAATAATGCTGATGCAACAAAAATGTAATAAAACCCCCATTTCTTAATTCCTTCAGAATAGCTCATGTATGATGTAATTATAAATATTATTATAGCTGCAGCCAACCAAAAATAGAGCATTACTTTGTTATATAAATTCATGATATTATGTTTTTAAGTATGTAAAGATACTATGTTAAAGAATTAATTTATTATCATTTGCCAAAATTGAATTTCCCGTAAGGCTTTAAAAACTCGTATTCAGAAAAATCTTGTTTTGTTCGAATGCCATCACCATATAAAACACCTTCTGGAGAGCGAACAACAACATTCGATGTTGTATAAATTGAACTATCTTTTTGATTCCAATATAAGGCTTCAGTTGCCATGCGTTGATGTTTCTCATGGTTCACTAATTGCACTGAATCTCGAACTAAAAATGTTCCATTCGCATAATTAACTTCTCCATACAATGCTGTAAGTGTTGATACAATTTTCCCGTCCGCACTAAAGAAATTAACTTTTATGCCGTCTTTTAACTTTATAATAGCAATTGGTTTGGAATATGTCTCAGCTAAAGAAGCAAATATTTCAACTCTTGCATACCCTGAATCTGTATAAAAAACTCTGAGATTTTTTGTGACTTCATCCGGTGCTTTTGGATCATATGTTACTTTTTGAATTGAATCCAAATCATTCACACATGAATTAAGAATACTACTTAACGTCACTAGAACAAGAAATAATGGAGTGATTATATTGATTTTTTTCATTAGTGTGGTATTAAAACTTTAATTCCCCAACAACTCAAATTTACTTCTTGCCCTTTTTTTAAATTTATTGATGCTAACTCATTATCGTTAGGAAGTTTAGCAAAATATTCTGTCATCAAGTTTGGCGCTTCAATTCCAGCTTCTTTCGCTTTCAATAACAACTGATAAGCATAAAATAAATTTAACTTTTGTTCAACATTATTGCTGCCACAAGAGCCTGTGGACAACGCAACACATTGTGCTGCCAAAATACATGCTTCACCTAGATAGGCTCCTTTGACAATTATTGCAATTTTATATGCTTCAGAATAATTACTAGCATTGAATAACGCTTTTGCACTTAAGAAATCGATTTCTTGTTTTTTAGCCTCATCCTTCGCCATTTTTTTTGCGAAAAACAAGGTGGAAAATGCCTTGCTGTATTCCTGTCTAATACTCAAACAATTTGCGGATGTTAGGTACAAATCTACTGAAGGTTCAATTGCGATTAAAGAATCAATTATATCCTCATAAAAAAGACTTGATTCACACTTATCCAGCTCTAAAATTATTTTCAAATTAGTTAATTCAGTCTGTTTTTCTTTTTCAATTTTGGATAATGTATTTAAATAAAATTCTACATCTGGCAATATTGTTTGGCAATCTTTAATTACCATATTGAAATACACATCTAGATTTGATTTTGTTTGTGCACTCATTTTCTCAGAGATAAGAACTTGAGATAATTCGAAATATTCTTTAATTATTCTTCTTTTCAACGCTGGTTTATCATCTCGATGAATGTCAAGAAATAAAGTATACAAATTCGAAAAGTACAATGTTATTTGAGTTTCACTTAATGTTATACTTTTGTTTGTCAT
>JBILYS010000081.1:0-6887 GCA_044377625.1 Crocinitomicaceae bacterium | reverse complement strand
ACAACTATTATTATTCCAGCACACAACATTCCTTCATTCAAACCAGCAAAAACTTTTGTTGACGAGATTAAGAACAAGGTTAAAGTAAATTAAGAGTTACTTTTCATCGTAATGATATAAATTCATTTGAATTTATTATCTTTGCACTCCCTGAATTCAATAGGAATATTTATTCCCTTTAAATCAGGCATATAGAGAGAAATTAACAACTTAAATATAAGATTATGCCAAGTGGTAAAAAAAGAAAAGGACACAAGATGGCTACGCACAAGCGTAAAAAAAGATTAAGAAAAAATCGTCATAAGAAGAAAAAGTAACAAATTGTTACATGATAATATAAACTTAGTAGGTTTTGGCTTGCTAAGTTTTTTCTGTTTTTTTAACTTTTAAATAAAGCTTCGTGAGTTTAGAACTAATAGTCGATGCCCGTAAAGGGAGCATCTGGCTTGCTTTATTGCGTGACGGGAAACTTATTGAGTTGCATGAAGAAAGAGGGAATAATGATTTCTCTGTTGGTGATATTTATCTTGGAAAAGTAAGGAAAATAGTACCAAGTCTGAATGCTGCTTTTGTTGATGTTGGATATGAAAAAGATGCATTTTTGCATTATTTAGATCTTGGACCTCAATTTAATTCGCTTAATAAGTTTACAAAAGACACGCTACACGGCAAGCAAAGCGTATCCGATCTTCTTTATTTTAAAGGTGAAGGTGACATCCCTAAGGATGGAAAAATTAATGATATTATTTCCTCTTCTCAACCTATTTTAGTACAAGTTGCGAAAGAACCAATTTCTAGTAAAGGGCCACGTTTGTGTGCAGAAATTACTTTAGCTGGAAGATATTTAGTACTTGTTCCTTTTTCAGATAAGATTTCAATATCTCAAAAGATCAAAGAACCAGAGGAAAGAAAACGTTTGAAGGATTTGATGGAAAGCATCAAGCCTAAGAATTTTGGTGTAATTATTCGAACGGTTGCTGAAAATCGTAAAATTGAATTACTAGATCAAGATCTTAAAAATCTGCTTGAAAAGTGGAAAACGATGTATGCCAATCTTAAGATTTCAACACCTCCTAAACGAGTGTTGGGCGAGATTGACAAAACATCTTCTATTTTGAGAGATTTGTTGAATGGAGATTTTACAAATATTCATGTCAATGATGAAACTCTTTTCGGTGAGATGAGAGAATTCGTTATTGGAATTGCTCCAGGACGCGAAAATATTTTAAAACTCTACGATAGTAAGATTAGCATTTTCGAAAGATTCGGAATCACGAAACAAATAAAGACACTTTTTGGAAAGAAAGTTCCTTTGCCTAGTGGTGGTTACCTTATCGTTGAGCATACGGAAGCAATGCATGTTATTGATGTCAATAGTGGTAACCGTAAAGGTGCTGATGGACAAGAAAGTAACGCTGTAGCAACCAATATGGAAGCGGCAGAAGAAATCGCTAGAGTTTTGCAATTACGTGATATGGGTGGTATTGTTTGTGTCGATTTTATTGACATGCACGACCGAGAAAACAACAAAATTCTTTTTGAGAAATTGAAAAGTCACATGTTGCGCGACCGTGCGAAGCACAATATTTTACCTCCTTCAAAGTTTGGAGTGATTGAAATTACACGTCAACGTGTAAGACCAGAAACAGATATCAATACTTCTGAAATGTGTCCTACTTGTAACGGAACAGGTGAAGTTCAAGCAAGTATTTTATATGCTGAAGAGATTGAATCAAACTTGAATTATTTGTTATTAGATAGAAAAGAAGCTCATGTTAGCTTGCTTGTCCATCCATATTTGGAAGCTTATTTCAAAAAAGGAATAATTTCAAGACAAGTAAAATGGTTCTTTAAATACAAAAAATGGATCACTGTAAGAGGTGTCACTGCGCACCATTTATTACAATATTCATTTGTAAATAAGATTAACGAGGAAATTGCACTCTGACATGAAGTCGGAGTGTAAATACTCTCTTTTAGAAGCAAAAGCTAAGTTAGAAGCGCTTTGTGCTTATCAAGAGCGATGTCAGCTCGAATTACGCCAAAAGTTAAGTTTGTGGGGATTTAATGAAGAGGATTCCGATGCACTAATCTCGGATCTAATATCAAATCGGTTTCTTGACGAAGAGAGATTTGCTTCTGCATTTGTTTCAGGAAAATTCCGCATTAAAAAATGGGGTGTAATTAAAATCAAAAGTCATCTTTCTCAAAAACGAATTTCTAATTATTCGATTCAAAAGGCGCTTAAAGAAATTGACCGCGATGAATATTGGGAAACTCTTCTTTCTCTTGCGATTAAAAAACAAAAAGAACTAGTAAAGGAGAAAGACCCTTGGCAAAAAAAAGTCAAAGTGATGCGTTTTTTGCAATCAAAAGGGTATGAAAGTGACTTGATACAAGATGCCGTAAAAACAGTTTTTTCTACTGAGAAATAAGTTTTTGAACAACAATTTCTTGTTCACCTAAATAATTAACAAACGCTATTTTAACAGTGTACAAGCCTGAAACTTCTGGCGTTGAAAACGAGCCATAACTTTGATTAGAAATTTTTTCGGTCATAATTAATTCACCAGCATTATTGTAAAGTTTTACAGTGAATTCAGCAATTTCATCAAAGGCAGAACGAACAATGAATTTCCCGTTTTTTGAAGCTGGATTGGGATAAATATTAAATTCATCTGAAGCTTCATTCATGAAAATCGATTGATCAAAATGAAATAAAAACAATCCGTTTTGCCTATCTGACACAATTATTCGACCGGATAAATAATTTGAAAATACTCCCCAAGCACCATTCATCTTAAAATTAGAAGACGTTGGATAAGTGTCGTAACTTGCTATTTCAATCGGCGCATTTCGAATATCAAAAATTCTTAATCCTTCATTATAGTAGGCAACAAAAGCAAATTGGTTGGTGCACATTATGTTATGCGGCACACTATTGTTTTCATAATTTGTTCCGAAAAAACTTTGAACTTGAATTGAGTAATCAGAACCTACGGTACATTTTTTAACGCGTTTACCATTCGTCTCATCCGCAAAAACGTATGTCAATCCATCTGGACTTAACCATCCTTGATGATTGTATCCTTGATCTTGATAGAAAGTAAGATTATTAATATAACTGGGAGTTGAAGGATTCGTGAAATCATAAACCCTTAACCCTTCATCACCACAATTTAATATTGCAATGTTATCCCGAACATAACAATCGTGAACAATAGGAATATCAGATGGCCCTTCCCAAAGTAAAACAGGATTAAGAGGGTCGGCCAGCGAAAACACACGTAATGGAACTAAAGATAATGGACTTCCAGCTACAATTGGCGTCACAAGGCAAGCATAAAGTAATGCGTTTGCGGTGTCAATTGAAAGGTTGTGTATCTTGCCGAAATTCAGATCTTGTAGATCAGCTACTTTAACAACTGAATCGGGCAGATAGCTTAAGTCTATTATTTGCAAACTACTATTTCCTTCATCACAAATAGAATACGCATAATTGCCAAAGGTTTTAAATTCCCTATGAACTACTTGTGAAGAATTAAAACGCCCTTCAACAAAGCCACATTGAATTAATTTGTTTTCAGTCGAAAGTCTAAAAAAATGTGTTCCTTCAGTTGATCCAATGATAGCATATTCTGCAGCATTGCGCGTAAATCCCCAACATCCGCTATATCGCACGTTGCTCGTATTTGTGACTAAAGTATCTTCGTTCCAATTATCAAGGAATGTAATATTTTTTTGTTCTTGTGCTTGAAGCAGAATAGTACAAAAAAGATAAAGAAATAGAATAATCCTTTTCATTTGGTAAACGTTGCACTGTAAAGATAAAAACAATAGAAGGAATTAGAATATTTTAACTTTTAATAGGTGAATATTAATTATTTTAGTGCTCAAAATTAAATTAAGGTGTCAGACGCAGTAATTATTATTCCAACTTACAATGAAATTGAAAATGTTGAACGCATGGTTAGAACAATCATGGCGTTTGAAAAGGATTTCCATATTTTATTTGTCGACGATAATTCTCCAGACGGAACAGCTGAAAAAATTGAAGAACTACAACTTGAATTTCCTACTAGAATATTTCTTGAAAAAAGGGAAGGGAAACTTGGTTTAGGAACAGCTTACATTCACGGATTTAAAAGTGCCATTCAAAAAGGGTATGAATTTATTTTTGAAATGGATTGTGATTTCTCACATGATCCAAATGATTTGATTCGTTTATATAATGCGTGCGTTGAAGGCGCTGATTTAAGTATTGGTTCACGTTATTGTAAAGGTGGAAAAGTGAAAAATTGGCCATTGAAACGTGTTTTAATGTCATACTTCGCCAGTGTTTATGTTCGATTAATATTGTTTATTTCAATAAAAGATACAACAGCTGGTTTCAAATGTTACCGACGAAATGTTTTAGAAACGATCAATTTAGATGGAAATACGTTTAAAGGTTATGCTTTTCAAATTTGTATGAAATATGCAGCAGTTAAGCATGGTTTTAAAATAACTGAAGTACCAATAACTTTTGTAGATCGTCTTTATGGTATTTCAAAAATGAGTTCTGGAATATTCAAAGAGGCCTTTTTTGGGGTTTGGAAAATGAGAAAAATGAAATTATGAGTTCTACTATTTTATTAAAATCAGCAACTATTGTTAATGAAGGTCGGCAAGTTATTGCTGATATATTAATCAAAAATGGAATAATTGACAAAATAAGTTCTCAAATAAATCCAATAGAAAATTCTACTGTTTATGATCTTGAAGGAAAATTTGTTGTTCCAGGTTGTATAGATGATCAAGTGCATTTTAGAGAGCCAGGATTAATTCACAAGGCTGATATCGCTTCAGAATCTAAAGCGGCTGTTGCAGGTGGAATTACATCTTTCATGGAAATGCCGAATACGGTTCCTAATGCATTAACGCAAGAAATCTTAGAAGATAAATACCAAATTGCAGCTCGCTCGTCAATTGCCAATTATTCATTTTTCATGGGTGCTTCCAATGATAATTTAGAGGAAGTTTTAAAAACGAATGGAAAGAATGTTTGTGGCGTAAAAATATTTATGGGTTCGTCAACTGGTAATATGCTTGTTGACAGAGAAAAATCATTGGAAGATCTTTTCGAGAAAGTACCGCCATTAATTATTGCAACACATTGTGAAGATGAAGGAACAATTCGTGCAAATATTGAAAAATACAAAGCGATTTACGGTGAAAACATTCCAGTTGAATTGCATCCTATAATTCGAAGCGAAGAAGCATGTTTTTTATCTTCTTCAATGGCTGTGAGACTTGCAAAAAAATATAATACGCGCTTACATATTTTACATATTTCAACAGAGAAAGAACTTACTTTGTTTGATAATACATTGCCACTTGAGAAAAAACTAATTACTGCTGAAGCTTGTGTGCATCATTTATGGTTTTCTGACGAGGATTATAAAACGAAAGGAAATTATATCAAATGGAATCCAGCAGTCAAAAAAGCGAGTGATCGTGATGCTATTTTTCAAGCAGTTTTGGATAATAGAATAGATGTTATCGCAACAGATCATGCACCACATACAATTGAGGAAAAAGAGCAATCGTATTTTAAAGCACCTTCAGGCGGACCTTTGGTTCAACATGCTTTACAAGCAATGCTTCAGAAAATGGATCAGGGATTAATTACAATTGAAAAAATCGTTGAAAAAATGGCGCATAATCCAGCAATACTTTTTCAAATTGAAAAGAGGGGTTTTATAAAAGAAGGTTATTTTGCAGATTTGGTTGTACTTGATAAAAGACCTGTTACCGTTACTAAAAGTAATATTTTGTACAAATGTGGTTGGTCTCCTTTCGAAGGAATTACATTCAATTATACTATTGACAAGACGTTTGTAAACGGTAATCTGGTATATGCAGACAATAAAATTGTTGACGGTACATTTGGCGCTCGATTGACTTTTAATAGATAATATGAAGTACATCCTTCCATGTGTATTTATAATCCTTTTGAACTCTTGTTCGGATTCAATGAATGCTAAACCATCACCTCAGAATTTGATTCCTCGAGATACGTTGGTGATGGTTTTAAAGGATATGACATTGATTGAATCGCATATTCAATCAAAATATTTGCACGTGTCTAGATTCCAAAAAACAATGAATATGTCCGGAAAAAAAATCTTAGACCATTATTCTATTAAGCATAAACGTTTTGAAGAAAGCATGGAATATTACGGCTCAAGGCAGGAGGAAATGCAATCGATTTACGCGCAAATATTAGATTCTTTAAACAAGGAAGCATCGTTATTAAGCAAGGATGTAATATTAAAAGATACTGTTACTCCACAAATACAGACCAAAGGAATGAAATTAAATCCTATCATGAATAAAAAATAAAAGTAAAGTATTTTATTCTTGCGGTTCAACATCATCATTCTCATCCACATGTAAAACATGCAATAATCTATGAGCAATTGGTGAGAAAAATAAGGCAAAAGTACTTAAGAAAACGACTCCACTCATTAATGCATAAAACGAAGCAAAAAACTTTGCTGCATCTGATTCAAGAAGGTTAACCGGTCCCATTCCTGCAAGTATCATTGACGCGTTATATAAGCTATCAATCCAGCTTAATTTTGCTATATAATGGTATCCAAAAACTCCAATTAGCAAAGCCATAGTTAGCAGTGCAATGGAATAAATAAAAAAACGGAACATTCTTAAAGCAAACTCCCGTGGTTTTAAAATATTTCTCTTTTTAATAGAAACTTTCATATTATGACAGTTTTTTTGAAACAAAAATAGTGATAGCTGAAATCCAAATAAAAATACTAATAAAAGTAATTTTTTGAATGATAGGTAAATAGTTGATTAAGTAATCAAATAGATAGATAAGATTA
>JBILYS010000080.1:0-6916 GCA_044377625.1 Crocinitomicaceae bacterium | reverse complement strand
ATAAATATCATACGGGACGTCTTTTCCTTTCAGTTTTTTCAACGTTTCAATTAAGATAAAAACTGCTAAACGGTTGTCCAAAGATTTTCCATTGACACAGTTTCCCATTTCAATAAATTCTCGTTCTCTGGTAATTGGATCGCCAATTTGAACTAATTTTTTTACTTCTTCTACCGATAAACCCGTATCAATAAAATAATCAGAAAGTTTGGCTACTTTATCACGTTCAGCCGCAGTCATCACATGAATCGGTTTGGAAGCCATTACGCCGATAACATCTTTTCTTCCGTGAATAATTACCCGTTGCGCAGTCAGTGTTTTTGGATCAAATCCACCAAGTGTATGAAAACGAATGAATCCTTTATCATCAATATGTGTCACCATGAAACCAATTTCGTCCATGTGTGCGCCTATCATTATCTTTTTTCGATCTGCAATTTTTACACTACCTCTTTTAATGGCATAAATATTTCCCATGTTGTCCAGTTCAACGTCGTCTGTCAAACCTTTTAATTCTTTCAAAACGAGTTCTCTGATTTTTTTTTCAAATCCTGGTGCACCTGGAGTGGTACAAATTTTTGCTAAAAGTTTTGTGTTGATTGCCATCTTTTTGTTGTTTGGTTAAAAGTACTGAATTTCTTAAGAAAGGAAAAAGGAAGAAGGAAAAAGTAATTTGGTTTTTGTGAAACACCCCTTTTACTTTTTCCTTTTAATTTTTTCCTTTTACCTTTATACCTTATCGATTAAAAATGGCCAAAGTAAAATCAGCATATTTCTGTCAAAATTGTGGACACGAAACCCCGAAATGGTTGGGGAAATGTCCTTCTTGTGGTGAATGGAATACATTTGTTGAGGAAATTATTGAGAAAAATATTCCTTCTGTTGTTGCCTTTTCATCGTCGACCAGAAATTCTAAACCTCAAGCAATCCATACGATTGAAAACCAAGAACATGTTCGCATATTTTTAAAAGACGCTGAATTGAACCGTGTTTTGGGAGGAGGATTAGTTCCAGGATCTTTGATTCTATTTGGTGGTGAGCCAGGAATTGGAAAATCAACGTTGCTTTTACAAATGGCCGTTGATGAAGATCAATTGAATGTGTTGTATGTTTCTGGAGAAGAAAGCGAACAACAAATCAAAATGCGCGCTGAACGAATTGGCTTGACCAATCAGCAATGTTATATCCTTACAGAAACAAATATCCAAAATATCTTTTTGCAAGCTGAAGAAACGCAACCACAGCTTTTGATTATTGATTCCATTCAAACACTTTATTCGACGCAAATAGAAAGTTCGCCTGGCAGTATTTCGCAAGTTCGAGAATGCACTGCTCAATTATTGAGATATGCGAAACAAACAGGTGTTCCAGTATTTTTAATTGGACACATCACCAAAGAAGGATCATTGGCGGGACCAAAAGTTTTGGAACACATGGTTGATGCTGTTTTGCAGTTTGAAGGAGATCGCAACCACGTTTATCGTTTATTGCGTTCCATTAAAAATCGTTTTGGAAGCACAAATGAATTAGGGATCTATGAAATGCTTGGAACTGGATTAAGACAAGTTGAAAATCCTTCTGAAATATTAATTACGAATACGGATAATTCACTGAGCGGTATTTCAATCGGTGCAACATTAGAAGGAATGCGCCCAATTTTGGTGGAAGTTCAAGCATTGGTCAGTTCGGCTGCTTATGGAACGCCTCAACGCTCTTCTACGGGATTCGATAGTAAAAGATTAAACATGTTACTTGCAGTAATGGAAAAGCGCTGTGGATTCAAATTAGGAGCAAAAGACGTCTTTCTAAATATTGCTGGTGGAATTAAAATTGATGATCCTGCAATTGATTTGGCAGTTGTTGCGGCTGTTTTATCTTCAAATGCTGATTTACCGATTCCAAAGAACATTGCATTGTCTGCAGAAGTTGGTTTGTCTGGCGAAGTTCGACCAGTGAATAGAATTGATCAACGCATCTCCGAAGCAGAAAAATTGGGCTTCGAAAAAATTATTATTTCAAAATACAACAAAGGGATTGAACAAAAGAATTTCAAAATTGAGTTGGTGAAATGTGGGAAGATTGATGAAGTGGTGAGGGCGCTGTTTGGGTGATTCAAAAAAAGTAAAAAGTAAGAAGTAAAAAGGATGATTCTCAAGAACAAAATTACTTTTTCCTTCTTCCTTTTACCTTTTTATTTTTTCATTTAGACAAAATAGGAGAGTCCAATCACCATCATCGAAGCATCGATTAAAGCATAATATCCTTCTTTTCTTTGCTTGTTGATTCCAAGAATTAAAAGCAACGACGACAGGCATCCTCCGTAAAAAACAATGTTATAGCGCATATTTTGGTTGACTATTGCGATAATCAGTATAAAAAGTGAAATTAGTACAACTGAAAAAACTTTTGTACGGGTGATTCCAACCACTTGAGGAGTTGTTTTTTGGGATTTAAAATCATGTTCCAAATCACGGATATCGAACGCAATTGTCAAGGCGACGAAATAATAAAAGTATGCTAGTAGTTCGGGAAAAATTGTTGTACTAATTCCATATTCATTCACCCACGGAAAAGCAATTATGATTGCGGTCCAAACAAAAGCAATTAACGGGGATTTTAAATAGGCTATTTCTCGTAAGCTTTTTTTTCGAAAAGGAACAACATAAATCAAACTGACAATTCCAGCAAAAAGTATCAGTGGGATAATTGTCAATTTCCCAAATAAGAAAAGAAAAGAGCTGAATCCAATAACGCTAGAAATTCCTACTAAGCTTTTCAAATAAAACGAATGTTCATTTACCCAAATTAACCAAGGAGTGAGTTGAGCACTTTTTTTTGCTTTATAAACACGTTGAAAATTGTAAACTGCGAGAATTGCACAAAAACAGGTTAACCCATATAACCACCATTTTTCTATTCCATAATTAAATGCAGTTCCAGCGGTTAAAGAAAATGCAGAGAATGCAACTAAAAAATTGGAATAAACGATATGTTGAAAAAGTGGTTTAATGGCTCAATTACTCAATTTCAGCCAAAACGCTATCAACTGATATTTCTTGAATACATTGGCAACTTTTCTTACGTTTACAAATAGGACAATTTGGATCAAATACCAAAACGCGTGAATTTGTACCTAGTGGTTGCCATCTTCCTGGATGAATTGGTTTTCGGGGTGAAAAAAGTCCAATTGCACGAATACCTAAAAATCCTGCGATATGCAAAGGACCAGTAGAGCATGCTACCAAATTTTTCACTTGAGAAATAAAGTAGATCAATTCTTTGAGGGATAATTTACCCGTTAAATCAATAATATTGTCGTTGATAGGCAAACTTGAACGAAATAAGTTACCTTCTTGTTCTGTTCCGGTAAAATACACCGTATAACCTTTTGCAACCAATTCATTTGCTAATTGCAAGTAGGATTCCATAGGCCATTCCAAAGCACTTCCTTGAGATTTAGGGTGCAACACAACCGTTTTGTTGTTCTTTTCTAAGGAATCTATTAGTCCACTTGGCAAGGTACACTGCTCTACTTTAAATGCAGTTGTCATACTCATTACCTCTTCCAATGATGGAATTGTAGTCAAACCCAAAGGTTTTAACAACTCAAAGTTCAACTGCGATTCATGCAATGCTGAATTCTTACGTGAAAAATTCAACCGATGTGAGCACGATAATAAATGGAAGCTTCGGTGAGACGTTCCTATTCTCATCGGTATTCTCGCTTTTTTGGCTAAAGCTGCGATATCTTTGTTTGGGAAGACATGAATAATTGCGTCCGCTTTCAATTCCTTTAATGCTTCTGATCTTTGAGATGTCGGTAAATTCTCAATCAATTTCCAATCAACAAACTCATCAACAACTGAAAAACAATCTACAATCGCTTGGGTATATCCTCTTCCTAAAAAGATGAGCGTGGCATTTGGGACATTGTTTTTCAACCAAACACACATAGGCAACGTCAACATAACATCACCAATGCTATCCGTTCTCGATATAATAATTCTCATTTTCTAATCTTTTCTTGGTTTAAGCGTCTCACTTCTTTGTATTTGAACTGATTGGATAAACCACTAATTTGAGCGATTTTGAATCCAGCGTAACCGTCTAAAAAACCTTTCTTAATAACATACATGGAAAAAAACCGTGCTAAACATGACAAATATGGCGATAATACACCAACTTTTTTTCCTTGATTCACATATTTTTGGGCTGTCAAACTAGAATAATGATCAGCTCGTTTCCTATGTTGCTCATAATTCACGTAGGAATAATGAAACAAATCACCGTTTAATTCCAATTCCACGAGTTCATTTGGAACGTCTAATTCTTCGTGAACAATATCTCCGACCCACTGACATTCATCTTTAGGAAATAGTCTAATCTTCCAGTCAGGATACCAACCAGAATGATGAATCCATTTTCCGCAGTAGTTTGTTAAACGGTTAATTTTACCCAAACCCTTGAAATCACTAGCCTTAATTTTTAATATACTCGACCTTAACGCTTCACTAATTTCCTCATCAGCGTCCAAGGAAAGAATATATTCAAATTTTGCTTGTTGATTGAGATAGTTCTTAGAAGCTGCATAGCCTTCCCATTCTCTTCGTATAAAAACAACGCCTAAATCATTACAAATCTCAGCTGTTTTATCTGTGGAGAAAGAGTCCAACACAATAATTTCATCAGCTACAGTTTGAAGAGAACGAATACATCTTTCAATATTTCGCTCTTCATTGAAGGTAATAATGACTGCTGAAATAGAAATTGCCATGATTGGTGATGTTCTTCTAGTTATTGAGTTGAAAAACCAACGTTATTTCACTCTTAATCTTTGACCTACAGTTAATCTATTAATGTTCACTCCAGGATTTAACTTTGACAATTGTGCTTGTGTTAAACCATGTCGTTGAGAGATTTTTGAAAATGTATCTCCCGATTTTACAGCATAATATTTCTTCACAGGCGCTGTTTGAGTAACAGGTGTTTGTGTTTGGGTCGTTCCTCCAGGACCACTTTTCAATTGTAAACGTTGTCCAACATAGATGTTTGTTGTTCGAAGTGCATTCCATTCCATAATTTGCTCAACAGAAACACCATATTTTGTTGCAATGGTGCCAAGTGTTTCTCCCGTCTTTACCTTGTGATAAATATAGGATTGCAAAACAGGTGGTTTCGCACCAAGTGAATCTTGAGTTTCAACAATTACTTCCTCGAGAATTAATGGTTTTGGGTTTACAACTGTTGCCGTGGCGTATGTTTTTTTCTCTAATTCATATAAATCATCTTCTAAACTTACCAAAAGTCCAATTTTTTCAAGTGGACCTGAAATACATTGATTCGGTTTTGTATAAGGAATATAGGTTGTTTTATAAACTGGATTTAACGTTTTAATATCTTCAACTGGCCAATTTAATAACTTCGAAATTGTTGCCATGTGAACACCCCCAGACAAACACATTGTATCTAATTGTGCGTAATGCACTTGCACATCCATCGGAACAATGTTGTGTTCTGCATGGTAGGTCAATAAATAAGCAGCTGCGATAAAATTCGGCACATAACCTTGCGTTTCAGTTGGTAAAAATGGTCGAACTTCCCAATAAGTTGTTTTATTTCCTGATCGGCGAATTGCTTTGTTTACATTTCCCGGACCAGCATTATAAGCTGCAAGCGCCAAATTCCAATCTCCGTAAATCCCGTATAATTGTCTCAAATATCTGCAAGCGGCATCAGTAGCCAACACTGGATCCATTCGTTCATCGATGTATGAATTTTCTTTCAATCCAAAATAAAGCCCTGTTCTGTACATGAATTGCCATAAACCTAATGCTCCAGCACGCGATTTAACTTGTGGACGCAAACCACTTTCAATAACGGATAAATATTTCAATTCAATTGGCAATCCATATTCCGCCAATTTTTCTTCAAACATATCGAAGAATAAGGTTGAACGACCTAAAACTATCCGAGCAAAACCTCTTCTGTTTTGAGCAAAAAATTTAATTGTGGAAAGGGTAGTTGCATTGCAGTCCAAATGAAAAGGACTCATTTCATTCATCGATTCTAATCGTTCACAATACACTTCATCCGAAAACTGTGGATTATCTCCTTGTTCATAGTTCAATGCGTTGATAATTGAATCGTAATTATTTTGGTTTACATAATCCGCTAGGAATAGTTTTAAACTCTGTTCTACCGTATTTATAAATGCATCTTTACTTAACGTATCGCTTGGTTTAACAAGATGTGCAGGAGTTTGAGCAAACGCTAAGTTTCCAATTAATCCAAGAAAAAATACTACGATTAAATTCTTCATACTTATTTTAGGCTTTTTTCAAGATGAGCAGAAAAATTAAACAGTTGTTTCTCTCCGAAATTTTTTCCCATCACCTGAATACCAAATGGCATGCCGTTAGAATGCTTTCCTAAAGGCAAAGATATTGCTGGATTACCTGTTAAATTAGCGTGAACAGTAAAAATATCTTGTAAATACATTGTAATTGGATCTTTCACGGCATTCAGTTCGAAAGCTGTAGAAGGTGTTGTCGGTAACAAGATTAAATCAAACGCATTTAGAATTTCATCTGTTCTATTTTTAAGTACCCGACGCACTTTTTGTCCTTTGGTATAATATGCATCATAGAATTCATTCGATAAAACAAATGTTCCGGCCATTATTCGACGTTGAACTTCTGGTCCAAAACCTTCCGATCGAGATTTTTTATAGGTGTCTTCTACTCCTTTTGCTATACTGCTTCTATATCCAAAATGAACGCCATCAAATCGCGATAAATTGGAAGAAGCTTCAGCGGTTGTAAGAACATAATACGTTGGCACCATGTATTCCAAATAGGGAAAAGATACTTTTTCAACCGTGTGACCGTTTTCTTCTAATTTCAGAATAATTTCATCC
>JBILYS010000079.1:0-6954 GCA_044377625.1 Crocinitomicaceae bacterium | reverse complement strand
TAATATAGATATTCTTCTTGAAACTGCAATAAAAGCATCATTAGAAGCTGGCAAGAGAATTATGGAAATTTATAATTCTGAAGATTTTGAAATTGAATATAAGAATGATAATTCACCATTGACAAATGCAGACATTGCTGCTCATCAAATAATTCAAGAAAGACTAGAACAAACTAGTATTCCTGTTTTATCTGAGGAAGGCAAAGAGATTCCTTATAAGGACCGTGTTCAATGGAATAAATTATGGATTGTTGATCCTATCGATGGGACAAAGGAGTTTATCAAAAGAAATGGTGAATTCACTGTTAATATCGCTTTAATTGAAAATCAAATTCCAATTTTGGGCGTCATTTATGTTCCAGTTTTAAAGGAATTGTATTTCGCTCACAAACAATCTGGTTCATTCAAAATTACAAATATTGATTACACTACCCCTATTGCAAAATTAGTAGCAGAAGGTTTAAAACTTCCAATTCTAACTGAAAGAAAAGAATTTACTGTTGTCGCTAGCCGATCTCACTTATCTGAAGAAACTATTGTATTTATTAGTGAATTAGAAGAAATTCATGGCTCGATAAAATCTATATCAAAAGGAAGCTCACTGAAATTATGCATGGTAGCGGAAGGATTAGCCGATTGTTATCCACGATTTGCTCCAACGATGGAATGGGACACAGCTGCAGGTCACGCGATTTGTAAATATGCAGGATTTGAACTGATTGACTTTGAAACGAAAGCTGAAATGCTGTATAACAGAGCAGACTTATTGAACAATTGGTTTATTGTAAAGAAAAATTCCCAATGAATTCTTAAGAATTCATTTTATATTTCTTGAAAAATGCATCCCAATTCCAGATAAAGTTGATCATGATTTCGTCCATTCTTTTAAGAAACAATGGATTTGGTGCTTGCATTCTTCTAAAATATTCATCTTGAACTTCATTCAAATTGTATTTATGAAAAACAGCTTTTGACATACCATAAACCATGTTTTTCGAAGGATGATTCACTCTTGAAATAAATGATTGATATTCACGTATCAACTTACAGAAATCAGCTTCAGACATATCATACATTTTGGCTAATTTCTCAAATACAATTTTCTCAACTCTTCCGGCTTGATCAGCATCAAACGTACTTTCAAGAAAAGAAAGATTTCCAACAATTACAATTAAACCAAATTCACCATTATCTTTTTCTCCAATTTCAGGCGATTTCACAAAAGCGATATCTTCATTAATCAATTGAGCGACTTCTAAAAAGCCATTATCAACTGAATCGAAGATTGAATTAATGAAAACATTTGCAACTTGGTTGTCAGATAATTTTTTTTTCAGAATAGCACTCAGCATTGAACTTAGTTTTGTTGTTTCTTGTTACAAATTTAACATTGATATAAAGTTAGTTAACATTCATAGAAATAAGGTTTTCAACTAAGTTTTCAACAGTTTAGCATAAAAGATATGAACTTTTGACTGAAATCTTTTAAAAAGGGACTTGTCAAGCACTTTTTATTCAATTTTATCGACTCGAACCAAATTCAAATCTCCTTTAAGAGAATATTTAAGAGGCATTGTTTCTTCAACAATATTGGATGTGTCCAAACCAAATTCTTTGTAAACAGGGTAACCAAGTGCATGTAATTTAGAATAAGTTGCCAATGCCACTTTATTCATTGTGCCTAATTCATTTTCGGACGGAACCATTGATTTTACGAACACAAACTTAAAATCGGCTTCAAAATTATGATTCCGAAGAGATGTATACCGACTTATTTCATCAACTTCTTTATTATTCACCATTTCTTCAACAACTTTCGCAAAAAGATTGCGCACCGTATATTTCACCTTAAAACCGACTTGAAGGTGCACATAGAATACTTTTCCTGGTACAATTGTCTTAACACTGTACATATTTTCTTCACCATGAGGATTGTCTAAGATTTCAACATTCACAAACCAATATACATCGGCACGTTTAGGTTTGTTATGGAAAATTGAATAAATAACATTTGAATCTACTAATCCTGTTTCTCCCCCACTTTTTGACATAAACACTAGATTAGTTGCTTCTTTCTGAATACTTTCATCCATCATCACTTCTTCAAATAAATCCTTATAATCGAGTAAATTTTCTTTTTTGAAGCGCTTATTTCGGAAATCACGTGCACGGTGAAACAAATACATTAAAGTGAAAATTACAAATGCCATGATAAATGTGAACCACCCACCAAAAAAGAATTTTTTCACATTTGAAAATAAAAAACTCAATTCGGTTGAAAAAAAGAGTAATGCCAATACAAATAAAAACTCTTTTCTAACACCTCTTTGATGAAAAAATAAGAGCAATAAAAAGGAAGTCATCAGCATGTTTATCGTTATAGACAATCCGTATACGGCTTCCATATTTGATGATTTTTGAAAAATAAATAATACAGCCAGGCAACCAAACATTAAAAACCAATTAACTGGAGCTATATAAACTTGTCCTTTAGAATGAGATGGATAATGCACTTTCAGGTTTATCCATAATCTTAATTTAAAAGCCTCATTGACAAGCGTAAAGCAACCACTAATCAATGCTTGACTTGCTATAATAGCAGCGGTTGTGGCAATAAAAATAACAAGTGGTAAAAATTGCTTTGGAACTAGAGAATAAAAAACGCCTTTACTGCCAATGCTTTCACCAATGTGTTGCATTGCCCATGCACTTTGACCAAAATAATTAAGTAAAAGACATGTCAAAACAAAAAACCAACTTAAACGAATGTTCTTTTTGCCACAATGTCCCAAATCAGCATAAAGTGCTTCTGCACCAGTTGAACAAAGAAAAACAGCTCCTAAGACCCAAAATCCTCCTGGATGTTGAACTAATAAGTGAAAAGCATAATACGGGTTAAGTGCCTCAAGAATAATAGGGTTTTTCAATATTTGATTTAATCCTAGTAATCCAATTGTGGCAAACCAAATTACCATCACAGGACCAAACACTTTTCCAATCACACTCGTTCCAAACTGCTGAAAAACAAACAATAAAATCAGTATCGAGACAACAATAGGCAATGTTGGTAAGTCCGGAAAAATAATATCCAACCCTTCTATTGCTGATGAAATTGAAATCGGAGGAGTAATGAAACCATCGGCAATAAGCGCAGAACAGCCAATAAGCGCAGCTATAATAGGCCATTTTGCCGGATGATTTTTCACTAAAGAGTAGAGTGCGAAAATACCTCCCTCGCCTTGATTATCTGCTTTCAAGGCCAAATAAATATATTTAAAAGTTGTGATGAGAATTAATGTCCAAAAAACACACGACATTCCTCCTAGTATAAGGGATTTTTCAATTAATTTATTCCCAATAATAGCATTAAAAACATAAAGTGGAGAGGTTCCAATATCACCATAAATAATGCCTAAGGTTATTAAAATACCAGCCGCACTTAGTTTATTTGGTGAATAACTTCTTGTTTTCAATTCGAATAATAATAAATGAATGTTGTATACTTTAATTCAAATAAATTTTCACTAATTTAAAAAAATAAAACCATTCTAAAAGATGAATAAAGGATTAACTGACAACGAAGTTAAATTAAAGTTGACTGAATTTGGTTACAATGAATTATCAATTTCTCAACCGAAAACCATTTTCAAAATAATTCTTGAAGTGATTAAGGAACCGATGTTTATCTTGTTAATATCATGTGGTTTACTATACATTTTACTAGGTGACTATAAAGAAGGGATTATATTACTATCTACTATTTTATTGATTATTACGATAACTTTTCTTCAATATAGAAAAACTGAAAAAGCATTAGAAGCCTTAAAAAAATTATCATCTCCGCGAACCTTAGTAATCAGAAATGGCATTGAAATGAGAATTCCAAGTAGGGAAGTTGTGCCAGGCGACACAATAATCATAAATGAGGGAGATCGAATTACTGCTGATGGAGAATTATTAGAATCAACAAACTTAGAAATTGATGAATCTTTGATAACTGGTGAATCTATCCCAGTAATTAAAAAGGTGAATTCTGACAAAAATATAATACTAAATGGCACGCTTGTTACAAAAGGACGAGGAATATTTATTGTTCTTCAAACGGGTCATTCTACAGAATTCGGTAAAATTGGGAAAACTCTCAATGATATTAAATTGGAAGCCACACCGTTACAAGCTGAAATGAAGAAATTCATCCGTAATATTGGAATAATTGGGGCTATTTTATGTATTTCTGTTGTTCTATTATTTTATTTCACAAGAGGGAATCTTATACAATCAATCTTAAATGGTCTATCGGCAGCTATGGCTATTTTACCAGAAGAATTTCCAGTCGTATTAACAATTTTTCTTGCTCTTGGTTCTTGGCGATTGTCTAAAAAGAATGTACTTACACGAAAACCTTCTGCAATTGAAACATTGGGTTCAGCAACTGTGCTTTGCAGTGATAAAACTGGCACGATCACTCAAAACAAAATGGTATTAGCTGCAATATCCGATGGTGAAAATTTTATTTTGAAGGAACAGTTTGAAAAAAATAAAATAGCTATAGCAGAAATATTGAACATTTGCTTTTTGGCGACAACACCAAACAGCATTGACCCGATGGAAAAAGCTATAATTGAATCAAAAAAAGATTTAATTGAAAATGAGAAATCACCTGACTTTATCAAAGAATTTTCGTTCAGTCATGAGTTAATGGCCATGACGCGTATTTATAAACTAGCAGAAACAACTGAATGTCTAGCAGCAACAAAAGGTGCGCCTGAAACAATTTTTGATTTGTGCAAATTGGATTCAGAGATAAAACAAAAATATATCGCTAAAGTAAACGAGCTCGCTAGTTCAGGATTAAGGGTTATTGCTATAGCAAGTTCAATCTTAAACAAAGATGATATTCCTGAAAATCAAACGTCAATTCGACTCAAATTCATAGGTTTAATTGGTTTAGAAGACCCAATCAGACCCGAAGTTCCAGGAGCAATTCAAGAATGTTCAACCGCTGGAATTAGAGTTATCATGATTACTGGTGATTTTCCTGAAACTGCTCTTAACATTGGTAAGCAAATCGGATTATCAGAAAAAGGAATTCTGACAGGTGCTCAATTAGAAAAACTTTCAGAAAAAGAACTTGATGAAAAAATCAAAACGATTTCAATTTTAGCACGAGTAAAACCAGAACAAAAATTAAGAATTGTAGAAGCTTTAAAAAGGAATGGTGAGATTGTAGCCATGACAGGTGATGGTGTGAATGATGCACCCGCATTAAAAGCAGCTCATATTGGAATTGCGATGGGTAATAAAGGCACTGATGTAGCTCGAGAAGCGTCGTCTTTAGTCTTATTAGATGACAATTTCAGTTCTATTGTTGGTGCGATACGCATGGGCAGAAATATATTTGACAATTTGCAAAAGGCGATGTCTTATATTTTAGCTATTCATATACCAATAATTGGCTTAACGATGATTCCAGCATTTTTTCTTCATACACCTATTTTATTAATGCCACTTCACATCGTATTTATGGAATTAATAATTGATCCAATTAGTTCTATCGCATTTGAATCAGAAGCTGAAGAAAAAGGAATAATGTCCAAACCACCTAGAGATCCATCCAAACCATTTTTCGGATTTAAAAATATAATAACAAGTATCGCACAAGGATTATTGCTTTTCATATTGGTATTAATCGTTTTGTATTTCACAAAGAAAGAAGGACATACAGAAAATGAAGTAAGAGCAATAACATTTACAGCATTAATCATTGGAAATTTATTTTTAATCCTCAATAAACTTTCATTAACGAGAAGCTTTATTGCGGTGATATTTTATAAAAATTGGTCAGCTAAACTTATTTTGCTTAGTGCATTTAGCCTCCTTTGTTTAATTTTTATATTCCCATCACTTTCAAACCTTTTCAGCTTTCAATTTCCTGGTTTTTACCATATTGCAATTTCATTTGTTTCAGCATTAATACTTTTGATAATTTTGGAATTAATTAAATTTATTCGAAATAAATACAAACTAAAAAACATCGCATAAACCACAAATAATAGTTTTAAACGAATTTTAAAAATGAACTTTTTCCTTTTTCTTACTCAACTTTTTGTGTGTTTGTTTACATTCTCACAGAACAATTCTCAATTAAGAAAAATTGATTCTTCTGCTTACGCTATTAAAATATCATCTTTGGAATATGACCTTTGCAAACTCCATAATTGTCAAAAAGAAAATGAAACTTCCATGTTAATAGCACTTAGTTTTTTTCCAGAATTAAATGGGAGAAAAATTACATTCAAACAAAGAAAAATTAAAACTACTCTAAATGCTCGTCCAACAATTACTTCTTTGCTGTTTTCAAAAAAAAGTAAACGGGCTTATGTCATTCGAATCAATAAGAACAAATCAGATAGTATTATTTCATTGAGCACTATTCCATTTAATGCTAAAATTGGATTGTTTGCACATGAATTTTCACATTTTTTAGATTATCAGTCGCTTTCATTATTTGGCATATTAGGTCGAGGTATTTCATATTCAAGTAAAAAATCTAAATCAAAATTTGAGAAAGAAATAGATTTACAAACTATAAATAGAGGTTTGGGTTGGCAGCTTTACGATTGGTCAAATTATGTTCAAACCGAATCCAACGCGACATTCAACTACAAGCAATTTAAACTCACTACTTACATGTCTCCTATGGAAATAGAAAAACACATTGATCAGTTATCGGTTCAATAATTCTATTATTGGTTCACCTGTCATTGCTCCATTTCTTTGTAAATAGAGTAAATGAGTGAGTGTTGCAGAAATGTCAGTTATATTGATTCTTCTAACTATTTCTTGCTTTGGAATATCCTTGCCATACCAAATCAATGGAACATGGGTGTCATAATTAAAAGCTGAACCATGACTCGTTCCTTTTCTTGCTAAATCTGAATCAACAGTCTTTGG
>JBILYS010000078.1:0-7090 GCA_044377625.1 Crocinitomicaceae bacterium | reverse complement strand
TCAATAAAACTAAAATAATTCAACCAGATTACTGCACGACCAGATGTGTTTATTCCAGAAATAGTCTTTAAAAATAGGTGAGAGAAAAATCCTGTAGTTTTAAGATCGTTTCCTTCTTTCATCTCTATTGCATGTTGACTTGCACAATCTTGAGTTAAATCTTTCAGCAGGACGATCTCCTTTGATTGATATTCGTATTTCAATTTCTCATCAACGGACTCACCTCTCGAAAATTGGTATATAAAAGAATGACTACTGAAACAGTAAAATAGCAGGAAGAAAAAAATGAAAGGTGAAAAAATTCGTTTGATTACTGTCAAGAATTGTTTTCGATTTATTATAGCGAAATAGATGGCGTAAAGCGTCCAGAAAACAAAAACTGCAACTAATACTGCTCTATTGAATGTTAGAATTAATCCAACGATCAAAACGATTCTTGCAAACCATTTGTACCATGATTTCATCATTGCTAATTCAACTAACAGTAATCCGCAAAATAATTTCATTGCAATTATTGATGAATTTGCGCTTAATCCAAAAACGCGAGAATCGTATAATAAATCTTTTGATAAAATGATATTTCCTTGCGCTCTATCCAAAAAAAACGTCCTTACATTAAATAAATACTCAATAAACGAAACTAGAACTTCAATACAAATTATAAAAATTAATGTCTTGTAAAACTTACTATTTGCCGTAAAAGATGCTGAAAGAATTAAAAATGGAAATAGATAAAAAGACGCATAATAATCTTTATTACATAGGATATCATTACCATTAACCCATTTATTAATAAGCGCTAAAAAAACAAAAAAGAAAGGCAGCCATACAATCGTTAAGAAATTCTTACGAAATGGATTTTTTAAAAATTCCAAACTCTGTTTTTTGAGTGTTGCAAACTCAAAAATTAAAATTGAAAAAGGTAAAAACATGTAATACATCTCACTACTAAAGATTAATGTAGGTACATATAATAAGAAAGCGTAAATTATTTGCTTGTAAGAATTAATAAATGAAGTTTTCATATCTTCGGAATGTTCATTTACAAGAAAAGAAAAACTACTTTTTAACACCATAAACACTTTATTTATTTGATTTCAAATTAGTTAATTAAAATTAATCAAAAGGTAAAGTCATTAATTAATTTGAGAATAAAGTTTCCTTGGTCGTACTTTTAAACTTGTTAATATCAATTTATCGAGGAACATAACAGTTGAATCCCTTCATCAAATTCAATTGGTGAAGCGTAGTTTAAATTTGTTTTGATTAAATCAATTGCAGCTAATGAATCCCTAACATCACCTTTTCTAATTGGACCGTAAGTAACTTTTGATGCAGGATTATATTTCCCTTTCTTTTCAAGGTTCGTTTTAATTGCTTCTAATACTTGATTAAGGGTAAAAGAACTTCCACAAGCAACATTATAGACTTTTCCAAATGCATCCTTATTTACAGACGTTAGCGCTAAAATATTTGCCATTACTGCATTTTTGACGAATGTGAAATCACGTGTTTGCTCACCATCTCCATGAACGATGATTTCATCTCCTTTCATCATTTTATCAATGAATTTTGGAATAGCTGCTGCATACACACCATTTGGATCTTGTTTAGGTCCAAAAACATTGAAGTAGCGTAATCCAACCGTTTCCATATCATGCAATTGATTATACACTTTCGCATATTTTTCATTCAATGATTTTGTCACGGCATACGGAGATAAAGGATTTCCTTCTGCACCTTCTATCTTTGGAGAAGCTTGTGAATCACCATAAACAGATGACGAACTTGCATAAACAAAACGTTTTATTCCGGCTTCTTTTGCAGCATGCAACATGTTTAGGAAACCTGTTGCATTTACCGCATGTGTATTATGCGGGAATTCGATTGACCGAGGAACAGAACCTAAAGCTGCTTGATGGGAAATCACATCAATTCCTTTTACAGCATTGACACATGCATCAAAATCACGGATATCACCGTTGATAAAAGTGAAATGTTTGTTTCCTTCAAATTCTTGAAGATTGGAAATCCTTCCAGTTTCTAGATTATCAAAAACGGTAACATTTGCCTCTAAGTTTAAAAGAGCTTCAACGAGATTCGAACCAATAAAACCAGCTCCGCCTGTAACAAGAACATTGACATCTTTTAAATTCATTTTCAATGGAAATTATTTTGCGTAATTAACCGATCTTTTTTCACGAATCACTGTAACTTTCACTTGACCTGGATACGTCATTTCTGTTTGAATTCTCTGAGAAATAGCAAATGATAATTCATCAGCTTTCAAATCTGTTACACGTTCCGCTTCTACCAACACGCGTAATTCACGTCCTGCTTGGATTGCATATGCTTGAGCTACGCCATCATACGACATCGCTAACGATTCTAATTCTTTAATTCGTTTGATATACGCTTCAACGATTTCTCGACGAGCTCCTGGTCTTGCACCTGAAACAGCATCACATACTTGAACGATAGGTGAAATCAACGTTGTCATTTCAACTTCATCGTGGTGAGCTCCAATTGCATTACAAACTTCTGGTTTTTCACCATATTTTTCAGCCAACTTCATTCCAAGCAACGCGTGCGGCAATTCTGGCTCATCGTCTGGAACTTTTCCTATATCGTGTAATAATCCTGCTCTTTTAGCAATCTTAACGTTTAGACCAAGTTCAGCTGCCATGATTGCACAAAGATTTGCTACTTCGCGGGAGTGTTGCAATAAATTTTGTCCATAAGAAGAGCGGTATTTCATTCTACCAACCATTCTCGTCAATTCAGGATGTAAACCATGAATTCCTAAATCCATTGCTGTTCTGCGTCCTGTTTCAGCGATTTCTTCGTCCAATTGTTTTTTTGTTTTAGCAACAACTTCTTCAATTCTAGCTGGGTGAATTCGACCATCAGAAACTAATTGGTGTAAAGCTAAACGAGCAATTTCTCTTCTGATTGGGTCAAAACAAGACAAGATAATAGCTTCAGGTGTGTCGTCAACAATTATTTCTACTCCCGTAGCAGCTTCTAGCGCACGGATGTTTCTTCCTTCACGTCCAATGATTCGACCTTTCACTTCGTCTGATTCAATATTGAAAACAGATACAGCATTTTCCACTGCATGTTCAGTAGCAACACGTTGAATCATTTGAATTACAATCTTTTTTGCTTCTCTATTTGCATTTAATTTCGCTTCCTCTGTAATTTCTTTGATGTGCGTCATTGCGCCAGTTCGTGCTTCGTCTTTCAATGCTTCCATTAAATGATTCTTCGCTTCTTCTGGAGTCATGCCACTAATCTTTGATAGCTCAGCGACTCTTTTTTCTTGTGTCTTTTCTAGTTCAGCATGCTTCAATTCGAAAGCCTGAGCTTTTAATTCCATTTCAGATTGCTTTCCTTCGAATTCACTTTCTTTTCTACTAACTTCTTCGATTTTTTGTGAAAGTGTTTTTTCACGAGCTCTTGCACGATCTTCGGTAGATTGAAGGCGACGTTCTTTCTCCTTCATTGCCGTTTCATGTTCTTCTTTCAAAACCAAAAATTTCTCTTTGGCTTGCAACATTTTTTCTTTTTTGATGTTTTCAGCTTCTTGTTCAGCCTCGCGAATTATTTGAGTTCTTTTGTTTTTCAGAATGACATTTTGCAAAATGAAAACTCCAGCTCCTCCAGCTCCTAATCCTATTAAAATTCCTATAATACTCATTTTTTTAAACTAATTAAATTACAACTAATCAAGTTGTATCAAAAAAACGAGAAGGGAAGAAATTTGAATTTTATTTTAACGAATCTAGCTCTTTTAACAAACCATCCAATTTATCTTCAACAGCTGAATAATCTGCTTCAATTTTATTGGTTGTACTTGAATTTGTAGGTTTTGTAGCTAGTTGAAGAGCAGTCATAGCAAGTAAATCTTGCATATCTTTTACCGCATAATTGTCCTGTAGCATTTTTATTGCTTTGTTAATGTCTTCAGCAGCTTTAGTAACTTTCGTTTCCTCTCCCTCATTTACAGTGATTGGATACGTTCTACCAGCAACGACGACTTTCAAGGACAATTTTCCCATTCGTTATTTTTTTAACTGACTTATACAGTGTTCAATTTCCTTCACCAATTCATCAATTTCTTCATCTTTCTTTCCAGAAGGATGAGAATTTTCGACAACTTGACTTTTTGTCATTTCCAATTCCGCTTTTAGCATAGAAATTTCAGAAAGAAGTTTAGATTCTTCTTGTGTTTGAAGTTCAATACTTTCGGTTAACAGTTGCACTTTCGATTGAAAGACACTATTTTTTTCACGTTCTTCTAATAATTGCTGATGCATCGCTACACTTTTGTGGCGAATATCTTCAATTATATTTTGAATGCGATCTGTCATTGGTTACGACTTTGTACAAAATTAGTATAGTCTTGAACATTCACAACTTTTTTAGTTCATTCTTGTGATATTTTTTTTCAAAAAGTTACTTTTACACATGGTATTTCGTCTTTTTACACTTTTCTTCCTCTTTACACTTCCATTTATTTGCGTTTCACAAGAAAATGCCAAAACAAACTATCGTTCACCTTTGGGAATTCCATTGGTATTGGCAGCTAATTTTGGGGAATTGCGTCCTAATCATTTTCACATGGGACTTGATTTTAAAACGAATGGTGTTGAAGGACTGCCGTTATATGCTATTGAAGAAGGTTATATCGCTCGAATTAAAATTTCACCATATGGTTATGGTAAAGCAATTTACATCAATCATCCCAATGGAATAACTAGTGTTTATGCCCATTGTTCATCATTCAAAGGGAAATTAGATTCAATTGTGAAAGCTGTTCAAGAAAAAGAACAAAATTTTGAACTTGAATTATTTTTTGTTCCAACTGATATCCCAATTAAGAAAGGTGATATTATAGCTCTTTCTGGCAATACTGGTGGATCAACAGCGCCTCACTTACATTTTGAATTGCGTGATACAAAAACAGAAGAGGCGATGAATCCATTGGTTTATGGGTTTGAAATTCAAGACCACAAACCACCAACCATAAAAGGGTTAAAAGTGTATGCCTTGACAGATGAAGGTTATCAAATTCCAGGGAAATCACAAATTGTGAATGTTTCAAAAACAAATAATGAGTATCATATTGCAGGAGATTTGTTAACTATTCCATCAGACTATTGTTCTGAGCATGGAGGAATTGGATTTGCTTTTGAGGTTGTAGATCAGTTCGATGCTGCGGATAATATTTGTGGTTTATACAAAAGCATTTTGAAAAGTGGAAATGATACGATTTTCAAACAACAAATTGATAAAGTGTCATTTGACCATTCACGCTATATCAATAGTCATAAAGATTATCATGAATATACTGTCAACAAGCGAAAATTTCATAAATCATTTAAAACTGATCATAATCCATTATCAATATACCCAACTGCTGATTTTGGAATAATTAAGTTAAAACCAGGAGATAAAGTGTCGCTCATCTATTCCGCGCAAGATGTTAGGAAGAATAAATCGAATTTAAATTTTAATGTGCTTGTTTCAGAAGGCAAAATGAACATTTCTAAGTCAAATTTTCCTTCTTGGGCTTATTTTTATCCAGACTCAACCGTTCAATTCAAAAATGATAAAATTGAATTTTCGGCTCAAAAACATACTTTTTATGAGCCAACGAAAAAGAATTTATCACTTAATGCTCCATTTTCTTTTGGTGATCCGTCTCAACCCATTCAATATCCAGTTAGTGTGAAAATGAAACTTTCTTCCTCAAAGATAGATTTGGCAAAATACTATATCAATGTCACGTCATCTGGCGGAAAAAATCATGCTTTACCGTCAACTATAAACGGTGATTGGATAACAGCTGAATCAGACCATTTAGGAACCTTTAAAATACGAGTTGATACAATTGCACCAAGTATTTCTCCATTAAACTTTAAAACTACCGAAACAACAAAAGGTAAAAACAGGTATTCATGGAAGGTAAATGAAAGTCAAACTGAATTGGTAGATTACGACCTTTTCATAGATGGGAAATGGTATGTGCTGGAATATGAATCTAAAGGTGATTATGTGTTTTTTGACAAGCCAAAAGGATTCATTGGCAAACACAAAGTTGAAATAATTGTAAAAGACAGTTGTGGAAATGTAAGGAAATGGACAAATGATTTGGTGTTTTAAAAAAGCACCTTATAGAAAAACGATTTCCTATAAGATGCTTTTAATGTTTATTGGTTAATCTTCATCGGCTTCACTTTCTGATTCTCCGCCTTGATCTCCAGCATTTACAGCAGCATTTCCTGATCTAATTTCCGTATGACGAATTTCACCACCAGTTGTTCCAGTTTGTTTACCTAATAAAATTACCACGAATGAAAGTGCCAATAAAACATAGCTCAATAAATTTGAAAAAGGTTTTCTTTTCCAATTTGCCCAAAGAGCAATTAAAGCAAAAGCTCCGAGCATATAACTGAACAATGCAAATGTTTCAGCCGCTTCTTCGTGCTCGTGAATGAAGTTTTCTGTTACACTTGGCAAATTTTCCGCAACTTCTTCTGCTCCTTCTCCAGAAAGCATACTTGGTAAAGTTGCTAATGCTCCGATGATAAAAACAAAGTAAGCTACGCGCTTAACTATTTCTGAGCGAAAAATGATTCCGCTTAACAACACCACAACTCCGATAATTGGAACAATAATCGGCAAATGGTTGACGACTAAATGAAAATGTGCTTGATTCATAATTATTTATATTTAAATGTTACAAAATATTAACCTGCCATTGACACCCCAATCAGTTTCCCAATTCCAAAGGTGATGGCTGCAGCTGCCAAACCAAAAAACACTTGTCTAAAACCTGAATACCATACGTTTTTTCCAGTGAAAAGCGTAATCGCAGCACCAATTAAAAACAAACCAATTGCACTAAAAATTGTGCTTAAAACAATTGCTTTCATTCCTTCAGTAAACATGAAAGGTAAAACGGGTATCACCGCTCCGATTCCGAATAAAACAAAAGATGAAATCGCAGCTTCCATTGCTGAACCTTTTAATTCCTCCGCATTAATTCCAAGTTCTTCTTTTACCAAAACTTGATGCGCTAAAT
>JBILYS010000077.1:0-7096 GCA_044377625.1 Crocinitomicaceae bacterium | reverse complement strand
AACGAAATTACCGTTGAAGCATTTTTACATGATAAAATAACGTTTTTACAAATTGCTGAATTCAATGAAAAGACATTGTTAAACGTCGATTCTGTGCAAAAACCAGCATATGAAGATTATGTCGAAAGTGATAAATTGGCACGTGAATATGCACTATCACTTATTCAAAATAATTAGTAAAAAAGAGTTGGTTATTTTTTAAAATCGAACAGAAAGTCCAAGGTCCAAAATAGATCCACTTCCTAAGCCAACTTCCACAAGCATTCCGATGTTTTCAGTCATCAATATTCGCGTACCGAAGAAGAATCTTGCAGCTAATGGTTGTGCTCCTTCAGAGACCAAATAAATTGGAAAGAAAAAGGAATCCCATGTATCTGGTTTGTTTTCTTGGTGCTCGTATTTTCTTAGCGTCATTCCTAATCCTGCGCCTAAGAACATATCAACACGTTTGGTTTGCACTGGATGAAAAGCAAACCTTACTAAAAATCTTGTTTTCGTTTGAGTGAAACTCGTGATTGTATCTCCGTAAAGCCCGGTTGAAGGATTATATGAACCTCCTCCTTTATACGTTCTTTCCCATCCTGCTTTTTCATAGTTTCCTTCCAACCCCATCCCAATTTTATTATTGAGCATGTATTCAAATCTTCCTCCTAATTGCACCGGTAAACTTGTGTTCTTTGTTATATCATTTACATTATAAAAATCAAACATAGATCCAGATGTTAAAAGAGCGCTTCCTGCATTTGGAACCCCAATAGCTAAATCAATAATAACATTTCCAGTTCTATCAATTTCCTCTGTTTCTTGAGAAAAGCTAACAATTGAAATGCAAAAAGTTGTAAGTAAAAGAAAAGTATGTTTCATAAAAAAATTTAATTTGTCAAATATAAGCTTAATTTAATTCTGTGAAGAATTTGAGTAATTCGTGTTCTAATTAAAACAATCAATTACAGAGCATCCTTCAAATCTTTCTTGTCATTATCGTAATAATTAACAAGTAAATGATTGAGGAGGTATTGCCTATATTTCTCTCTAGAAATTTTTGGCGAATAAACATACCCTCTTCCCAATGATTGATGTTTGATAAATCCCTTACGTTCTAAAATACGAACAATTGTAGAAGTCGTGTTATAAGCAGGTTTCGGTTTTTCAAATAACTCTTGAATCTCCTTTACAGCTCCCTTTTGAAGTTTCCACAACTTCAACATTACTAATTCTTCAGCAGGTGTTAATCGTTCCATTTATAAGAATTTACTCCTATAAATATACGCAAATTTTTATTACACCCTAAAATTCAATTACTTATAGACTCAATTTTTTCTTAAGGGCAGAAGAAATTCCATCTTTATGCACATAAACATTAATCGTTTTGTACTTAAAGTAATTTTCAGAAACGTACAAGAATCCTTTTGGATAATTACTCGTGCCCCATGAGTTTTTCACCAATAAATAACGCGTATTGTTTTGATCTTTATATAACCCAACGATGTGCATACCATGATCATCTGTTGTTGTTTTTCCATCATACGCTTTTTGACGTAACTCAGGAGTGATAACCAATTCTTTACCAGGTGTAACAAAAGCATTTGCTGTTTTATCAGCTCCGCCATCAGAAAAGTTTTTATTGTCTCTTCCTTTCGTTTCAATTGTTGAAGGATCTTCTGGAGCGATTGCTAATCCATTTCTAAAACTGAATCCTTTTTCAGAAACGTCAGCTCCCCATGCTAATGTATAGCCATTTTTCAACGCATATTCGCACGCATCAAACAAATCCGTTAGACCAACATTATAACTTTCTCCCCATGCCCAGTTATCAGCAATAGCCAACAAGCATTTTTGATTCATCGGGTGGTTTGTAAACGATGTTAAAGAAACATATTCGTCCATATTCAATCCAATTGCCTTCGCATACGACATCGGAGTATATTTTTTCCCTTCGAATTCAAATTCTTTAACGTCCTTACCAAAATATGCATCAAGAATACCATTTATCGCACTCATCCAAGCAGTTGAAACGCCATTGCTAGAGCTTTTAGCGTGAGATAAAACACCTTGTACTGCTCCGTTCAACACTTCAAACATTTCACTATGGTCATGCGTTTCTGAACCATAATTTAATCCAGTATATATTTCTTCAGGAACAATTCCGTAATTTCTAATTACGTAAGGAATGTCATGAAAAGCACCTCCTTCAGAAAAATTAATTTTCCCATCCATTCTGATGTATTTCTCAGCTTTGCTTTCATATGCCTTACGCACTACAAACATTTCAGCTAAAAGATCTGGATTTTTATTTCCTTTTCTAATCAATTCAGATTCAAAATATGATAATGCTGAAAAACTCCAACAAGTCCCAGTATTTCCTTGACTTTGAACTGGTGTTGCATCTAAATGAGCAATTTTCGTAAAAACATATTCACTTCCTTCAGCATTGGTTCCTGGTTCTGTATAACCAAATTGAGCAGTTGTAATTGATGTGAATCCTAAAAAAAGGATAGAAAAGAAATATTTTTTCATGTTTATTTTATGTTTGAGGAGTAAATATAACTGTAATAATTGAAAAAAACAGTGTGTTTAAAAAAGGCAACTTAATAATTGGGGGTCTAGCTTTTTTTTGAATTAATTAGCGCAATGAATTGTAAGTGGCTAATTAACAGCGTAAAACGAGCATCGATAAGATGTTCTTTTACTTCTTTTTTTGCTCTTGAAAATTGCTTCTAGAAACGATTTTGGTCTGTTTTTATTTTTTTATTACTCACTAAATATACAGTTAATATGGGCTTTCTAAGTTTGCGATTGAAAAGCCAAAACATCTCTTTGAATATACTTATTTAAAGTTTTTACTATGATGATGTTTAGTTCTGTGGTCTTTTTAGATTCCAAGATAATAAAAAAAAGCACAAAAGGTGTTGCACGTTTTCTTCAAAACAATTTTGCTAAATTTTTGGCTGTTGTCGTTTTTGGTGGAATGGTGAATGTTGGTTGGGGGCAGATATACACTAATGCATTTACGGGACCTAGCGCATGTCCAACAAATGGAAATACACCAACAATTGCTGCTAATGCCACGGGGGCTCCAGTTAGCAGGTCCACTATTGTATGTGCACCATTAGCAAATTTTTTTAGTTCAAACACATTAAATGTTACAAGTAGTATTTCAAACACTTCTTATATTGAGTTTACAGCGACTGCAAACACAGGCTATATTCTTAATTTGATAAGTGTTAGTTTTTTTCGTCAAGGAAGTAATACCGCTCCTAATAACTTAGAAGTAAGATATAGTACAGATAACTTTTTGACCTCAACATCATGGGGTTCTGCAGCAGTGACACCAACTACTGGCTCTGTTTTAACTTGGGACTTTGCTGATTTCTCTACTGCAGTGGCAGGCACAATTACTTTTAGAATTTATCCTTTTGGAACATCTAGGTGCGATGGTACAGCTCCTGCTGCTTCAAGTGCAGGAACTTTTAGAGTTGATAATGTAACGATCAACGGAACAGTTACATCTGCAATTTCAACCTATTCACTAACCTACAACGGAAACGGAAATACATCTGGCACCGCTCCAGTTGATCCATCAAGTCCATATGCAGCATCTGCATCAGTCACAGCGCTTACAAACTCTGGGGCATTAGCAAAAACAGGCAGTACATTTGCAGGATGGAACACACTCTCTACTGGTTTAGGAACAGACATTGCTGTTAATAGCGCATATACTATGCCTACAGCCAATACTCTTTTATACGCAAAATGGACAGCAAATACATTAGCAGTAACGTATAATAGTCAAGGAGGAAATACTATTTCAAATGGTTCAACTACAACAGGCGGAACGGTTGCTGACCCTGGAAATTCAGCTAGAGTCGGTTATGGCTTTAATGGGTGGTTTACAGCAGCAAGTGGTGGGACAGCAATCACATTTCCATACACACATGGACAAACAGCTGACTTTACCTTATACGCTCAATGGACAGCAAACAATAATACACTAACATTTGATGGTAATGGTGCTACTTCTGGAGCAACCGCTTCCCAAACAATTGCAACAAATGCAAGTGCAACGTTGACGTCAAATGGATTTATTAATACGGGAAATAATTTTACAGGTTGGTCAACATCTGCTGGTGGTTCAGCAGCCTATGCGGATGGAGCAAGTTATGCGATGGGTACAAGCAATGCAACCTTGTATGCCGTTTGGACAATTGCAACTCTTCCGACAATTTCTTACAGTGGTTCATTGGTTGCCGTGAATACTACTTATGGAACTGCAAGCGCAACACCAGCAACATTCTCAGTCTCTGGTTCAGCTTTAACAAACAATATAACACTAACCGCTCCTGCAGGATTTGAAATTTCATCTGGTTCTGGTTATTCAACATCTTTAACACTAACACAAAGTGGAGGAGTTGTTTCTTCTACACCAATTTATGTGCGTTTAGCGGCAACAACCGCTGCTGGAACGTATTCCGGAAATGTTGTCTTGACGAGCTCGGGAGCAACTTCTGTAAATGTCGCAACAGTAAGTAGCTCTGTAGATCCAAAAGGTTTAACCATTTCAGGCTTAACAGGTGCAAACAAAGAATACGATGCAACAACAACTGCAACATTCACTGGAACTGCTGGTTATATTGGTTTGGTAAATGGAGAAACCTTCTCGGTTTCAGGAACACCAAGCGCAACGTTTAATTCAGCTGGAGTTGGTACAAGTGTACAAATTACACTTGCAGGTTACACAGCACCATCGGCAAATTACACGTTAACACAGCCAACATTATCAGGTGACATTACTGCAAAAGCATTAACAGTTTCTGGAGCGAGTGCTGCGAATAAACCTTATGACGGGACAACAACCGCAATTATTACAGGAGGTAGTTTAGTAGGGGTTATTTCGCCAGATGTTGTTACCTTAACCCAAGCAGGAAACTTTGTTTCGGCGAATGTTGGAACTGGAATTGCTGTAACATCAAATTTCTCAATCAGTGGAACAAATGCTGGAAATTATACCTTGACACAACCTTCTGGATTGAGTGCTGATATTACACAAGCTATTTCTCCACTTGCAGCATGGGAAGTAACAGGTTTAAGTAATTATGGCCCGAATCCACTTGACACGATAAGTGCCAATGCCAATGTGTTAATCACCAAGTTGTCTAGAGGTGTTGGCATAACTACATCTGGAACAGCTGCAGGAAGTGCATGGGGAGGAACAGGTGTAAATAGCACAAGCTTTGCAAACGCTGTTACTGGAAATGATTTTATCACTTTCGGAGTTCAAGCTAAATCTGGTTATACCGTTTCTTTCTCAGAAATTCCAGCGTATAATATTAGACGTTCAGGAACAGGAGCAACAAGAGGACAATGGCAATACCAATTGAATAACGGTAGTTTCGTAAATATTGGGGATTCACTTACATGGGGAACAACTACAACTAGTGCTGGAAATCTCCAAAGTAGTATAGATTTGTCCACAATAACGGCTTTACAAAACGTTCCTTCAACTGTCAACGTAACTTTTAGACTTGTAGTTTGGGGTGGTTCCGGTTCAACTGGAACTTGGTATATCAACAACATTTCAGGTAATGATTTACAGGTAACAGGAAGTGTGAATGTTTATATTTCAGGTTTACCAATCGAATTGATTTCTTTCCAAGCAAAATGTCAAGGAACCGATGAGGTGGCTATAACTTGGTCAACAGCTTCAGAGCACAACACAAAACATTTTATTGTTGAGAAATCAAGGGATGGTGTAAATTGGGTAATCTTAAACACGTTATCTGCTGCAGGAAATTCTGCAATAATTATTCAATACGCATTGACAGACACTGATGCTGCAAATGGCACGACTTATTACCGCTTGACACAATTTGATACAGACGGTGCTTCAAAAAAGTTCAATATAACATCTGTTAACTGCGGTGAACAAGCGACAAAAACAACCTTGGTTACTTACCCTAACCCAAGTAATGGTAGTTTCTATATTGATTTTTATTCACACGATTTAACTGGTCCTTCCTCCGTTTCAGTTTCGGATTCGAGGGGATTGATTGTATACAGACAAGATGTACTTGTCGAAAAAGGAAGTAATGTGTTCCATATTGAAGATTTGGAAGCTACTCCAGGAATTTACTATATACAGGTTTCAAATGGAACCACTAATTCCTATATAGTGAAACATAGTTTGCGTTAAAGCTATTGGTCTAAAAATGAAAAGGGAAAGCAAACGAGCTTTCCCTTTTTTAATTAAAGCATTATGAGTTCTTGCTGAGGTTGATCAAAAAGTGATTTGTTTTCGCGGGATAATTATTTGTAATTGAATTATTACCAAAATAACGACTGCTTATTTCTTTAAAACCCAACCATCAAAACCGTGTGATTTTGCGTCTTGAATAATTGTTTGTAACGCTTGTTCTGTCGATGCTTTCCCGGCGCTAATTCTACTTAAACCATTAGAAACATCTGTAATATAAGCATCAAATCCCTTCTCCTTTAATAGAGTGACAAGATTGTTGGCATTTTCTTCACTTCCAAAACAACCAACAATAAATTCAAAATTCTTAGAAGAAATATTCGTCACTTCTGGAGTTTCCTGAACAGCGGAAGTATTTATTTTATTTCTAGGAATTCGAATGGGAATATATAAATCTTCGTTATATTGATAAGAGAAAACAGAAACATCTTCAGGTAAATCAGCAATTGATTCATCCAACGTTTTCGATTCATTATTCTTATCACTATTTTTCAATTCTTGTTTGGCGTAACTTCCTTCTTCACTATGATAAAATGGGTTGAAATCTTTCACTGAGATCATTCCTGATTCTAAAACATTTGTTTGAACGGGCAGCCAAAAAGAATAAAATGCAATTGGCAATAGGCAAGCCGCAGCAATGTATTTCCAAATTTTTGTCTTCGGTTGAAGTGCAGGGTGCGAAATAATTACTGTTTCTTTTGCTTCCTTATTAATTGAAATAGATTCTGTGTTGAATACTATTGCAGATTTATTTTCAGTTCTTTCTTCACTATTAATTGCACTTTCAATACTTGTTTTTTGAGCAAATTGAACATCACTTTCAGAGAGAAAATGCACCTTTCCTAA
>JBILYS010000076.1:0-7129 GCA_044377625.1 Crocinitomicaceae bacterium | reverse complement strand
ATCATAATGATCAGCTGACGTGATAACGACATTTGCAAAATCACCTAAACGAATAAAACCATCTGATTTCAATACCAAAACTTCATTATCAACTTCAGGGGAATCAAATTCAGTTCTTCCAATAAAGTAATCTCCTTCTACTCGATCAAATAAAACTTTGTATGTTTTACCTATTTTCAATTGATTTAATTCATGACTAATACCAGACTGTAATTCCATAATCATATCAGCACGTTCTTTCTTTACTTTTGTTGGAACATCATCTTCTAAAGTGAATGCATGCGTATCATCTTCGTGAGAATAAGTAAAAATTCCTAGTCGATCAAAACGGCTTCTTTCAACAAAATCATACATCTCTTGGAAATCTTCTTCTGTTTCTCCAGGATAACCAGCTATCAACGTAGTTCTAATAGCAATTCCTGGAACTTTTTCTCTGATTTGAGCGATTAATTCTTCCGTTTTTTCACGTGTTATTCCACGTCGCATGGATTGTAGAATTTTTGTAGAACCATGTTGCAATGGAATATCCAAGTAATTACAAACATTGCTTCTTTCTTGCATTACATCTAAAACATCCATTGGGAATCCCGCCGGAAAAGCATAATGCAAACGAATCCATTCAATTCCTTCCACATCAGCCAAACGATTTATTAAATCAGATAATGCACGTTTTTTATATAAATCTAAACCGTAATACGTTAAATCTTGCGCAATTAACATGAGTTCTTTAACTCCTTTTGCAGCCAATCCTTTTGCTTGAATAACCAAATCTTCAATTGGAGTTGACACATTTTTACCACGCATGATTGGAATAGCACAGAACGAACACGGTCGATCACAGCCTTCAGCAATTTTAAAATAAGCATAGTGATTTGGTGTAGTCAACAAACGCTCCCCAACTAACTCATGCTTGTAATCAGCTTTCAAGGTTTTTAATAAACGAGGTAAATCTCTGGTTCCAAAATAAGCGTCTACTTCAGGTATTTCATTTTCTAAATCATCTTTGTATCGTTCTGAAAGACAACCTGTAACATATAATTTATCTACCATTCCTTCGTTTTTTGCTTCTGCATAACGGAGAATAGTATCAATTGATTCTTGCTTAGCATTATCAATAAAACCGCATGTATTTATGATAACAATTTCCGCATCATCATGCATCGATTCATGTTCAACATCAAATTGATTTGCTTTCAATTGTGCCATCATCACTTCCGAATCGTAAATATTTTTAGAACAACCTAAAGTAATAACATTAACCTTATTTTTTTTGAGCGTTTTTGTCTTCATGGTGCAAAATTACGGAAAGAATGAGCAGTTTCAAATTTTCATTCGGTTTTCACAGAATAATTTACATTGTAATTGGATGAATGGTATTATCTTTGAATGTATATCGAAAACCTATATTATGAAATTTCTATTCTTTTTAAGTATCGCTTTGTTTGTTTTAGGTTGTAAAACAACTGAAGAAGTGATTGTTGATCAACCAAAAGTTGATGCTAGATTAAATGTAATTGCCACACTTGGTGAGATAAATGTCCCTTCTGATCCTACAACAATTTCAAACATAAGAATTGAAGGAAATACGATGTTTATTGATATGAGCTATACAGGTGGTTGTGAGGAACATACTTTTAAAGTAGTTGGTTCAGAAGCTATTTCAAAATCGCTCCCTCCTATTCGATCGATTCAATTGATCCATTCTGCAAAAGGTGATCAATGTAAAAAAATCGTCGAAGAGACACTCACTGTTGACATTTCAAAAATAACATATAAACCAGTTAGTGGCAGTATAATTTACTTAGTCATTGAAGGATGGAATAATAAAATTGAATATTCCTACCAATAAAACGATATGAAGTACTTTCTATTATTGACAATTGCTTTATTGACCATTTCTTGTAAAACTGAAAAAGCTTTAACTGAAAAGAAAATTGAGCATCCAACTGCGAAAGGGAACATTCAAATAAGTGCTGTTTTGGGGGATAAAATTCCTTTAAACGATTCTTACACGATTTCAGCTATCCAAATTAAAGGGAATAAAATGTTGGTAGACGTTAGCTTTTCAGGCGGATGTATGTTTCATGAATTCAAAGCCATTGGATTACCAATCAGTAATCAAGCAATACAACCCATCCGTCAGATTCAATTATCTCACAATTCAAACAGAGATTATTGTGAAAAATTATTATCGTATACTTTGGAGATAGACTTGAAACCAATAGCTTTGAATCAGCAAGTTGGAAGTAAAACACTTTTCATTTTAGATGGGTGGAAGGATCAAATTACTTATATAGTCGAATAATTAATCAAATATTTTTCTGTTA
The DNA here is from genome assembly GCA_044377625.1 of Crocinitomicaceae bacterium. GTDB lineage: Bacteria > Bacteroidota > Bacteroidia > Flavobacteriales_D > Crocinitomicaceae > M0103. The sequence goes on along the minus strand of JBILYS010000076.1, from coordinate 4,802 downwards.
TTACTATGAAAATCGGAGTATTATTATCAGGTTGTGGCGTGTATGACGGAGTTGAAATTCAAGAAGCCGTTTTAACATTATTAGCTATTGAGGAATTTGGAGCTGAAGCGATCTGTATTTCAGTTGACGAAAATCAATATCATGTTGTAAATCATCTAACCGGCGATGAAATGTCTGAATCTCGCAATATGATGATTGAAGCGGCAAGAATTTCAAGAGGAAATATTCATGAAATCTCAACTATTTCGCCTGCAGACATTGATGCATTAGTTATTCCAGGTGGTTTTGGAAGTGCAAAGAATTTTACGAAATGGGCATTTTCTGGACCTGAAGGAGAAATCAACTCAAAAGTGAAACTTCTTATTGTCAATATGGTGAATGTTGGAAAACCATTGGTTGCATTATGTGTGAGTCCAATCGTTGTTGCAAAAGCACTCGAAAATTCAACAATTAATGCTAAAATGACAATTGGATCAGACCAAGAGAACTCACCTTACGACATTGCTGCTTTTTCTCAAGGGATGAAATCAATAGGTGTTCAGTCAGAAATGAAAACGATTCGAGAAATACTTATCGACACTGAAAACAAAATAATTACTGCTCCATGTTACATGATGGATGCATCAATTTTAGAAGTTCGAAATAATATCAAGAATGCATTTGAAGCTTTAAAACAATTACTCTAAAACTATCTTGGTTGTTTACTATTTGTTAACAAAAGCCCCTCAATTGTGGGAAATTTTAGCAAAAAAATGATTTCAAGTCCAATTTGTTCCGTTAATTTTGTGGCCGAATGAGTATCCGCTAAAAAATAAAAGTATGAGTATATTTGGAAAACACGGTAAGAACACCGATCTAAATGAGTCAATCGGCTTAAATAATTTAGGAAAGCAATTTTGGAATTTATCTCCAACTGAATTGACAGAAGATACTGTTTCATCCGGTCAAGGAACAATAACAAATACTGGTGCTTTAGCGATAAACACAGGTGAATTCACTGGTCGTTCTCCAAAAGATCGATTTGTTGTGTGTGATGAGAAAACTGAGAATTCAGTATGGTGGGGTGATATTAACATCAAATTTACACCTGAAAAATTTGATGCACTTTACGCTAAAATGAAAGCATATTTGAATGGTAAGAATGTCTTTGTAAGAGATGCTTATGCGTGTGCTGATCCTGAATACAAAATGAACATTCGCGTTGTAAACGAAGTTTCTTGGGGAAATATGTTTGCTTACAACATGTTTCTTCGTCCAACTGAACAAGAATTAGAGAATTTTACGCCTGAATGGCATATTGTATGTGTTCCAAGTTTTAAAGCAGATCCTGCAGTTGACGGAACGCGTCAAGCAAATTTTGCAATTTTAAATTTCACTAAGAAAATGATTATCATCGGTGGTACTGGCTATACAGGTGAGATTAAAAAAGGAATTTTCTCTGTTTTAAATTACATTTTACCACATGAACGAAATGTACTTTCAATGCACTGTTCAGCAAATATTGGGAATGAAGACCATGATACTGCTGTATTCTTTGGATTATCAGGAACAGGAAAAACAACTTTATCCTCAGATGAAAACCGCCGATTAATTGGTGATGATGAGCATGGTTGGGCAGATAAAACTGTTTTCAATTTTGAAGGTGGTTGCTACGCTAAAACAATTGATCTTTCAAGAGAAAAAGAACCTCAAATATTTGATGCAATAAAAACAGGTGCAATTCTAGAAAATATTGGATTCGCAAACGGAACGAATGTTCCTGATTATGAAAACTGTTCTATCACTGAAAACACACGTGTTTCTTATCCGATCGATTTCATTGACAATATTGCTGTTCCTTCAATTGGAGACGCTCCAAAAAATATTTTCTTCTTAACAGCAGATGCATTTGGTGTTATTCCACCAATTTCGAAATTAACGAAAGAACAAGCGATGTATCACTTTATGTCAGGCTATACTGCAAAAGTAGCTGGAACAGAAGTTGGAATCACAGAACCTACAACAACATTCTCTGCTTGTTTCGGAGCTGCATTTTTACCCTTACACCCAGCGAAATACGCGAAGCTTTTAGGTGAGAAATTAGCTGGAACAAATATCAATGTTTGGTTGATCAATACTGGTTGGACCGGCGGTTCTTATGGAGTTGGATCAAGAATGAAGTTATCTTATACAAGAGCTATGATAACTGCAGCATTGACAGGGAAATTGAACGATGTACAATTTGAAAATCTTCCAATCTTTGATTTAGCAATGCCAACTTCATGTGAAGGTGTTCCAACTGAAATATTAAATCCTAGATCTACTTGGGCGGATAAAACTGCATATGATGATACTGCTAATAGTTTAGCGGGAAAATTTGTTAAGAATTTTGAGAAATTCGCTGCAGAAACAAATCCTGAAATTTTAGCTGCTGCACCAAAGGTGATGGCATAAAAATTTAACACCTTATTAAAACTAAAAACGCTTCATTCGTCAACTGACGGACTGAAGCGTTTTTTTTTCAAAAAGTATCAACTTATCTCTTCTTTAACCATCCTCGTTTAAAGAAAATTAAGAGTAATGTTCCTGCAATAACGAACATTGCTCCCACAACAACATAATATCCATATGGCTTGCCTAATTCTGGCATATATTTAAAATTCATACCATACACGCCTGCTATAAAAGTTAAAGGGATGAATATTGCACTAACAACAGTTAAAACTTTCATAATCTCATTCATACGCTGTCCTTGAACTGCATAGTACAAATTCGCCATTCCCTCTAATATCTGCTTATTGGCATCTATTTCTTCCAAAACAGCTTGACAGTTTTCTTTCAAGTCAGCAAAATAATAATGGTTGTCAGGCTCAATAAAAGGACTTTGTATTTTATCTAATTGAAACGTAATATCTTTTAAGGGCAAAACAATTTTTCTTAATTCAATCAATTTTCGTTTTTGAAATTCAATCATTTTTAACGTGTCACTGTTCGCTTCTCGAATTAATTTCAATTCCAATTTCTCAATTGAATCCGTGATATCTTCTAAAACTTCAAAATAATTATCCACGATTGCATCTAGCATTCGAAACAATAAAAAATCTGGGCCTTTTAATCTTATTTTACCTCGTTTTTTCTCGATTCTATCGCGCACATCTAAAAAGTGATCTGAACTTTTTTCTTGAAATGAAATTAAATGATCTGAACCTAATAGAAAACTTATCTGTTCTTGTTGCAACACAAAAATATTATTTTCATCGGGCAACGCAGATCTAATTGAAAAGAACATGTAATTCGGATATTCTTCAATTTTAGGTCGCCTTTTTTCTGTAAAAATATCTTCTACCGTTAATTTATCAATCTCAAGTCGGTCACATAATTTTTCAATATTTTCACGGTCATTTAAATTGTGAAAATTCAACCAAGAAACAAAATTGTCATCGATTTGATTCGTATTGAAATCTGTTGCAAAAAAAGCTGGGGTATTTTTCGTTACAAGAAAGAAATCAGTATCATACTTATATAATTGGCAGGCACTTGTGTTTTCCATAAACAAATTTGAATTGGTCTAAGGTACTATTTTAATTATAAATGTTTCATTAAATAACTGTATAATTCAACCATCGTCATGATGTCAAATTTATAAACTTTTTCATCTGGTGTATGCACATTATCTTCTGGAGCACCAATAAAACACCAATCAATTGGTAAATCAGATTTTTGTAAACTTGTTCCATCACTGCCGCCCGCTGATTCAACTTCTAATTGAAATTGAATACCTGACTTTTTAGCCAATTCAATAATACGGTTTAAATACACCCTTCTCGGCAACCAACTATCTCGCATTGAAATTGCGACACCACCTCCGTGGACCACACCGTGAGTTACCCAAGTAATATCAGAAACAAGTGCTTGCTGAACACCATAATTTCTCAATAAATAATTCGCGCAAAAGCCAACAGAATTTCCACCATGTTCTTCATAAGTCGAAAAAACAATTGCACCATTCTCTAATGTCTGAGCCACTTTTAATGCATTCCACATTCCTAATCGATTATCCAAATATGGCGATTGAACATATTCATCCGTTTCTCTGAAATCAGGTTTAAATGTTAAAATGGTTCCTCTGTCAATTTCTCTATCCAAAACATATTGTAAAACTTTGGAACCATCTTCATCTTCAATGACCATTAATTCAGTTTCAATCTCACCATGAGAATCAGAACCAACTAATTGGATTCCATCAATTGTTCTTGGTCCACCAATTTTTATTAAGTCCTTGCCGTATCCAACAGAAAAACCAATACTATCCATGTGTGCATAAATTGCAGTTGTTGGATTTCCAAAGACTAGTATTACGCAATCTTGAAATCCTTCACCTTCAATTATTTCAGGCTGCACTGTCCATAGAGAACAAATCGATTTCACATATTCCAATACAAATTCTTTCACCCTCGACTCGTCGCTTGAGGCACCTCTTATATCAGTAAGCTTCTTTAAAATTTCCATAATCTAATAGATTCCCATTTCTTGAATGGTTGTTTCATTTATTTTTTTTAACTCTTCTTTTAAAAACTCCTTTGAATTCAATGGTAGACTCGTGATGATTGTGCAATCCAACTCAAAATGCTGTTCCTTTATAGGTAACTGATGTTGTTTGACAAAATTCATAACATGCGGCATTTCAGCATAACCAAAGGATATTTTTACCCATTCAAAGACTTCTAGTTCAACGATTTCTCCATTCTCAATCGCTTCTTTTGCAGCAGCTTTATACGCTTGTACCAAACCTCCAACACCTAATTTTGTTCCACCAAAATAAC
>JBILYS010000075.1:0-7132 GCA_044377625.1 Crocinitomicaceae bacterium | reverse complement strand
CAGGAATTTTAGTCTTAAACGTTACCAATGCATTCCCTTTATCTAGTAGTGTTAAATTATTTTTAATGGATGTGAATGGAGTTGTACTTCATACTGTTACAGGCAGTTCAGAAATCATATCTTCTCTTTATGGTTCTATTGATCCTTCAGATGGCAAAAGAAAAATGAATTCAGAAGTTAATTTTGTCTTAAATGATGCGATGCTACTAGATCTCGAAAACATCACAAATGTTGCGGTTGAAACACAATTTAATACGCCGGATCCAATAACATCGGCTAATAGTCAGGTCTTAATTCCTGTTGGTGCTTTCATAGCTGTCAAGTTGAAAGCAAAACTCGTTTTAAAAGCAGTCTTATGATGAGGTTAAACATTCTATTCCTTCTTTTGGGATTAAATTCGGTTGGATTTACCCAACAATTACTGCCTATACAGCATGATACGAATGCGTATAATCAAGAATACATAATCAATGGAGTTGCAGATTTCGGAGCGACTTCAATACAAAATTCTTTAAGTTCAAAATTTTTATTTGGTGGAAATATCACAAATGAAATAAAAGATAATTCTTATGCAAAGCATAAAGGCATTAACCGCTTAGGTGTTGACCTTTCGAGTGAATTTGAATACAGAAACATGAAAGTAAATCTTTTTAAAAAAGAAAATTTAGGGTTTATTATCAAAGCAGGATACTATACTTATGTATCGAGTTTGTATTCCAAAGATTTGTTCGGGTTGACTTTTTATGGAAATGAAAACTATTTAGGTGAAAATGCTAATTTTTCAGGAACACGGTTTTCTTCCATGTCATTTCAAAAAATAGGGTTTGGTGTAATTAATAAAAAAACAAAATCAAATGTTTCACTTAATTTCTATTCAATTTCAAATTATGCAGAAGGAAATATTAGAGATGGTAAACTTTTTCAATCTGCAAGTGGTGATTCTGTCAGTTTAACATTTGATGGGGAGTTTCAATATGCCTCAACAAATACTTTTGTAAAAGGTTATGGAGTAGGAGTAGATTTAGATTTTAGGATTCCTGTAGTCATAAGAGAAGGCAAAACATCCTATATCCAGTTCCTAGCTAAGAATCTAGGTGTCGCACATGTTTACTCTGCAGTTACAAGATATGCAGCTGACACCATTATTTCATTTGACGGTTTTACTTTTAATCAATTGGTTGGAGATGCAAATATTTTTAATTCTAATTCCTCGATTTTGGACACATTAGGCATCGATTCTACTTCGATTACAAAGGTTCGTTTTTTACCAGGGTTTATACAAATAGGGAAAATTGTTGATGTAATGTGCACATCAAAAGTTCAAAGTTTCTTTGGTGTTAGAATGTATCCATCTGTTTCGTATGTTCCTATGATTTATGCTGGAGTTCAATATAAAACAACAAAATGGCTTGATTTGGGCGCAAATGTGAGTTATGGTGGATATACCGCTTTGAGATTCGGATTGTATTCTCAAATAAACTTAAAAAAGTTTGCATTAGGAATTTCAAGTGAAGACTTAGTTGGTATCGTTTCTAAGACGGGGAAAGGGCAATCGATTATTTTACGTTTAAGATTAAAGATATGAGACAGGCAATTATTCTAATTTTCTTTTTTCAGGCATTTGTTGGTTTTGGACAAATAAAATTCTTTAAAATATTTTCAGATAATGGCTATGACTATGGACAAGGAATTGTTCAACTTGCAGATAGTTCTTATTTGTTAACTGGAAGTTCAAGTAGTTATGGTGATAGTCCATCGCAGGTTTTTTTAATGAAATTAGATAGTTTAGGCACATTTCAATGGTCGAAGAATTTTGGTGGATTTGAAAGTGATTGGGGCAGGAGGGTTCTAAATTGGAATGACAGTGTTTTTTATATTGCAGGTTATTCTAATTCACTTGGAAGCGGTTCTTATAACTTTTATTTAGTTAAAACAGATAGATTTGGTAATCAACTAAGCGAAAGACATTACAATCATCCTGGTTGGGAAAAATTGAACGATGCGTTAATAACTGCTGATTCAACAATCTATATGGTTGGTGAAACAACTGGCACTGCGATTGGAGATCGAAATTTTTACATTGTTAAAACGGATCACAATGGAGACACTTTGTGGACACGTAATTTTGGGTCATCTGGAGAGGATGCTGCTAAATCGATCCGCCAATATAACGACACGACATTTTTCGTAGTTGGTGAAATGTACAATGCAGATTCAACTTTAACCAAAGGAGCAATAATTAAATTATATGCTAATGGTGATACCGCTTGGGTGAAACAATATGGCCTCGACGGAAATTATTCATTGAATGATTGTTTTATCGATGGAACTAATGTTAATGCCGTCGGTGTAAGAGTGCATCCACAAGGTTTTGATGATGATGAATTTAGGCTGAAATCGGATATCAATGGAACTAATTTAAATGAAGAAAACATTCATGTTTTAGGTGATGTTTCACTGAGTCAAGTGTGCAAATATGGAAGTAATAATAAGATTTACATTGCTAGTAATTTCAAGAATGAATTTTCAGTTGCAGGAACATATGACTGTGGTGTAACTCGTTTTTTGAATGATTTTAATTGGGATATGTCTTTTGTTAATGTGACTTCTGGGATGGAAGATTTTGTTGGGCAGTTGATTCCAACGAGTGATGGAAGTATAATTTTTACTGGTTACATGGAAGGGTCGTTATTAGGAGGAAGTAGTGTGTTTGTAATGAAGGTTGGTCCAAATGATGATTTTCCTCTTATTAATTGGAGTAATTTTTCGAGTATTACTATTGAAAGTTTAGTAAGTATTGATGAAATTCAAATAGAAGAATTAACTGATTTTAAAATGTATCCAAATCCAGCGAGCAATTTAGTATCAATCTTTACAGGGACAAATGATTTAATTGAAATGGAAATATTAGACATTTATGGTAAAGTAATTTGGAATGAAAACATTGTGAATAATGCCCAATTTGATGTTACTAATTGGAATTCAGCCGTGTATTTTATTCGAATTTCAAAAAACAAGCAACTACTAAAAACAAGTAAATTAGTTGTTCATTAATTTATTTTTTTGAATAAACAGATACGGTATAATTCCCTTTAAATATTCGTTGAGAAATTAAACTGAAATGTTTGCGAAACCATTCCAAACTTGTATCTGTGGGATGAGAGAAAGAATAATCTGCATCTATTAAAACAAGTTGCTTTTTAGATTCCAATTGTTTCAAAGTTTGTTCATTTATCAATGGATAAATTCCATTTTTAATTTCATTTATTCGTAAATATTCCTCTTTGAATAATTTCTGATTATAATGGTACATAAACGTTAAATCATAATAGTCTGGAGCGATAACAATTGTTTTAATCCCAGTTGATCTAACATAATTGGCCAATTTATCACCGTCACGATGATTGTCTATTTTTAAATCAAATCGCGCAATGAAAACGAGTATAAAAATAAGTGCTGAATACTCAACTATTTTACCTTTTTGACTCAACAAATAAGCACATAAACCAAATAAAGGGAGTGTTAAAAAGAATAAATATCGATCAAGAAATAAGTCTATTCCTCCATATTTTGAAAGGATAAATGTTCCTAAAAATGGGACAATAAAAAGAATCAGAAGTATAATTAAAGGTTTTTTATTTTCATTTAAAAGTGTAATAAACCTATGCTTATAAAATAGAAATAAGCCAACAGAAATTAAGATTAAGATTAAAAACACCCATCTGTCATTGAAAAACTTATTTATGAATCCATAAAGTTCAGAGAATTGAGCAGTAGAAACCCATGTACCACTTGTTTGTATTGAGTCAACACGTGTTAACATTATTGGAATCCATGGAAGACAAAACGAAACAAAAATGACGGCAGTAAAGCCTAATTTTTTCCAATCAACATTTCTGTAAAACACAAGTATCAATCCTATTTCAGATAGTACAATAAACGGAAAAATATAATGTGTATAGAAAAGTAATGCATTCAAAAAACCGACCATTATGTAATACTTAGACTTCGTTTTTGAAGTTGATAATAGTATTTTCATTAGAAAATAAAGCAATAAACTATATTCAAAAATCAAAAGAGAATACGTTCTAGCTTCAAGTCCGTGGTAGTGATGGTAATCTGAGAAAATGAATAATAAACAAAGTAGTAGCGCAGCTTTCACATTTATAAATTCTGTTGCAATTCTCCAAAGAACAGGAATCGTTAAGAGAGAGAATAGGAGGGACAGCGATCGAACAGAAATGGCGCCAATTCCAAATAATTGCTCCCAGAAATGCAACAGTATAAAATGAAGTGGAGGATTATTCTCTGTTTTGAAAATGCTAATGAGGTGAGGCAAACTTTTTTGAGCATGGTAAATTGAAAATGGCTCATCTAAATCAATGGGTTGGGAAGTCAAAAAAGGAATACTAATAACTAGTTTTAGTAAGATAAGGGCAAAAACAATAAGAAGGGATTTCCTCTCCATCTTTTACCATTCAAATGCTTCTGGTGTGAACCATTTATTTTGAACTCTCAAGGTTTGTTCTATGACATCTCGAACGCAGTGTCGACCTCCATTAAAGGGAGATTGATAATGACTAATATTTTTAATTTCAACAGCAGCATCTTGCGGGCAAGTAGCCAATCCAACCTCCGACATGACTTGATAATCAGGAATATCATCACCCATATACAGGATTTCCTCATCCTCTAATTGATGCGCAATTTTTATGGTATTGTAAACGGAAAGTTTATTAAACGATGACAAATGTACTTCATGAACTCCTAATCCAAGTAAGCGATCTTTAACATCGAGTGAATTTCCGCCAGTTACAATCATGATTTTATATCCCATTTTAACGGCATATTGAATCGCATAAGCATCACGAGAATTCAACGATCTAATTATTTGATCTTGCATTAACAGCACATCTCCATTAGTCAAAACGCCATCCACATCAAACATGAATGTGCTTATTTTATTCATTCTCTCTTTATAACTAATCATGCTGATGGTAAGTATTGATGATGCTTTTAGAAAGCAGTTCGTATATTTCTTTCGATTTTCCAGACAGCATCTCAGCTTGCATTTTCAGTGTTTCAAGATCATTTCTTTTTGCTGGTCCAGTTTGCGCATCCTCCGGATTAGAAAGAAGTATTTTTTCAACTGTTTCTTTCATTAAAGGTTGTAAATAGTTCCAATTGAGCGCTTCTTGATCTAAATATTTTTTCGCTTGATAAAACAAATGATTAGCGAAATTATTTACAAAAACAGCTGCTAAATGGTATTTTTTTCGTTGTTCAGAATTAGCAAATGTTACTTTTCTGCTTAAAAGCCAAGCCAAATCAAAAAGTTCTTGAGCAAGAAATTCATTCGTTGCTTCAATTAAAAAAGGAACTTCAAATAAATTGATTGCTCTTTCCTTTGAAAATGTTTGTAATGGGTAAAATACACCAATATCCTTGAAGTCTTTAAACTTTTCAAGTGGCACAGCTCCTGAAGTATAGGCTATTTTTGAATCTTTAGGCAGTTGTGAGACTATGGATTCAATAGCGTCATCACTTGTGCAAATTAAAATCAAATCACTTCTTAAGTCATTAAGATTTGGTGCAACAATCGATTTTAAAGAATCAGCTAATTCCATAGCTAATTCTTTGTTCCGACCATAAACCTCTTTTATAGTAATTCCTTTGTCAAAAAATGCTTTTCCAAGATGAAAGGCTACATTTCCAGTTCCTATAATAGCAATTGATGTAATACCTTTCATTTGGTTTAAGTCTTATTTACCGTGACATTGTTTGAATTTTTTACCACTACCACAAGGACAAGCATCATTTCTACCAACTTTCGGCTCTGCAATAACTGGTTGTTGTTTTTCCTGTGGAGGCATTGAATTTTGAATTGCCTGCTGATATCCTTCACTTCCTTGGAAACGAGGTGGAGCTGAAGAAGAAGTATTGGAATTATCCTGATTCAACTGCGCCTTATCGTAATTATTTTGGTGAGTTATTTCTTTATTAGTCGTTTGAACTTCTTGTTCAACAGGTAAATCCAATTTCATTAACAATTCAATTGCTTCAGCATTTAATCTACCCAACATCGCTTTGAAAAGTTCAAATGATTCTAATTTATAGACTAATAAAGGGTCTTTTTGCTCGTATTGAGCATTGTTTACTGCTGAACGTAGATCATCCATTTCACGCAAATGCTCTTTCCATTCATCATCAATTTTACTAAGAATAATATTCTTTTCAAATGATTTTGTAATCGCACTTCCGCCAGATTTGTATGCTTCTTCTAGATTGATAACCATTTGAACTTCACGTCTACCATCAGTTAACGGGAATACAATATTCTTGTATTTATCTGACATTGTTTCGTGAACATGTTTAATTTGAGGAAATGCTTTATGAGCAATTTTCTCATTTTTACGCAAATATTGTTCGCATAATGCTCCATAAACTTTTTCAACCAATTCAGCTCTGTCACTATTTTTATATTCTGATTCAGGAACTGGGGATTCAATACCAATTAAACGCAATAAATCCATTTCAAAAGCTTCAAAACCATCTTTAGTATGCGCGTAAACAGTTGTTTCACAAACATCATAAAACATGTTGTCGATGTCTAAATCTAAACGATCACCATATAATGCATTCTTACGTTTCTTGTAGATTGCTTTACGTTGAGCGTTCATTACATCATCATATTCCAATAAACGTTTACGAATTCCGAAATTGTTTTCTTCAACTTTCTTTTGAGCTCTTTCAATTGATTTGGAAACCATACTGTGTGTAATAACTTCTCCTTCTTTCAAGCCCATTCGGTCCATCAATTTTGCAATTCTTTCCGAACCAAACTTACGCATTAAGTCATCTTCTAAACATACGAAGAATTGAGAAGAACCTGGATCTCCTTGACGACCTGAACGCCCTCTTAACTGCCTATCAACTCGACGTGAGTCATGACGTTCTGTACCAATGATCGCTAAACCTCCAGCTTCTTTGACTCCTTCACCTAATTTGATGTCTGTTCCACGACCAGCCATATTCGTAGCAATAGTTACAGCTCCAGCTTTTCCGGCATCTGCTACTATTTCTGCTTCTCTTTGGTGATGTTTTGCATTTAAAACTTCATGTTTAACACCTT
>JBILYS010000074.1:0-7146 GCA_044377625.1 Crocinitomicaceae bacterium | reverse complement strand
ATCGTTGACATAAAGTGTTGAAGGACTCGTTTTGGCATGTCGAATAAGGTGAATTTTCATTTTCTCATTTTTTTTACCCAACCAATTGAGTAGGATGTTCGTTCAAAAGTAATGAAAAACGAATCATAAAGTGATTGAGTTTTAAAAAGGGGATAAGTTGTGTTTGATTTTGAGAAATAAGAGGTATATTGCATAGTAACTTCAAAATAAAGCGCTTAGTACAAATTATGGATGTCACGTCTGATATATTAAATGCATGTAAACGTGATGACCGTAGAGCAATACAGTTTTTGTATGAGTATTGCTTTAAAAAACTTATGCCCATATGTTTTCGTTATCATAAAAATGAAGAGGATGCACGTTCATCTCTCAACATTGGCTTTATGAAAATATTAAAAGGTATAGAAACAGTTGGGGAAGATGTAAATTTTCCAGCATGGTCTAAACGAATAATGGTGAATACGTTAATTGATGAATACCGAAAGAAGAAAAATTATTTAAGTCATATTTCTGCCAAAGAAACTGAGAGAGAATTGGATTTTCACGCAGAATCGACAGCGAATGAGGCAGAAAGTGATTTGGGATATGAAACACTACTAAAACTAATAAAACAACTTCCAGAAATTAGTGGAAAAGTTTTCAATTTATATATTATTGATGGCTTTAACCACAAAGAAATTGGCGATTTATTAGGTATTTCAGAAGGAACTTCTAAATGGCATTTGTCAACAGCAAGAAAAATATTGAGAGAGAAATTAGATAAAATTGAAAATCATAATCAAAGGATGGTGATATGAGTTGGACGGACGAGGAAATAGATAAAATGTTTGGGGAGGCTGCTGATAAGCAGGTTTTTGAATATCGCTCTGAATATTGGAATGATATTGAAAAACAATTGCCTATTCAAAAGCAAAGTAAACGAGCATATTGGTGGTGGACCGCAAATATATTTTTCTTAGGATTTCTAGGATTTCTAGGATTTGAAGCAAGTAAAGAAACGAATGTTGCTATTCAAAATAATACTATATCAAAGACGAATTCTATCACAAGAGCGTCAGGAACAGAAAATACATTATTAACGAATAAAACCAATACAATTCAAAAAACAAAATTTGAATTAGAAGAAAATCTGGTTATTGAAAAAACGGCGAATTTAAAGAGTAGTGATAATATTGATTTGCTTAAAAATGAAAACTTTACGCGTGTTACGCCTGTAAAAGGTGAATTAGATAAAGTTGATTTAAATCAAAATAGAAAAGTTGAAATTGAGACTATTACTGAAAATCAGATTGTTGATTTAGAACCGGAAGCCCCTATTTTGGTTGAACAAGAAAAAAGTGAAAATTTAAGTGAGATTGTTGAATTGAAAGCTGAGTTACAAGAAGAAGTGATTGAAAATGATCCTCTTGAATTGAATACAAAAGCAGTGTTTATTTCAGAAAATGTTTCGAATTTGGAACCAATAATGTTTCCTTATGAGAAAGACAAGTTGAGAAAAATGTATGTTGAAGTATATGGTGGAGTAGGTCAGTCTTATGTTAAGAATGAAACGAATGAGAATGTTGTTAATGCTACCATTGGTGGTGTTGTAGGACTTTCTTTTCCTGTAAAACGATTCAATATTTCTGCTGGTCTTGGCTTACAAGGGACTAAATTTGATCAATTAAATATTTTAGAAAGAACAAAAATTTATGGTTTAGGGTCAGAAATATTAGAGAATTCATATGAATTTAGTTCTATTTACTCATTGACAATTCCTCTTTCAGCTACATATACTATAGGACGCCATTCAATGAGTTTAGGTATTACTAGTAATATCAATTTCATGACGCAATTAAAGCACCGTCAAACATTAGATGGTGATTTCAAATCGTATAATGTTGGCTTTTCAGATGTGAGTTTCTTCAATCGATTTGGATTACTTCCTTCATTAGGATATTCATTCCATATCAATGAAAAAACGCAAATCGGTGTTCGAATGAATGTTCAATTATTACAACAAATTCAATCAAAACGTTTTATTGGATCTCCTTTGAATTTTCCAATTGACGGACAAATTTATTTAAAGCGAACTTTAGATTTTTAATATGAAAAAAAGATTTTTAACACTATTACTTTTAACTTTTATGACGTTGATTTCTTCGTGTAAAAAAGAAGTTGTAGATGAGCCATTGTCAGAAACTGAACCCATTTTTCGTGCAGATGGAACAATTGGCGCAGTTGATTTTTCATTTATTGCAGGAAAAGATAATTTCTTTATGAATACGATGAGTGAAACTTTTCATGGAATAGATTTTTACTCGGGACGATTAAGCGATGGTGTTTCTGAGTTAGAAATGGGTATCTATCAAGGAAACAATGATATTCCTGCAAACATTTTTTCTCAAAGCTTACCGAACTTCACCTCAGTAGCGATGAATCCAATGCAGCCTTTAGCTTATTTAACCAAGGATGTTTTTCCAAATAGTATGTTAATTCAAGAAGTAAAATGGTTTGTCGATGATTTGTTTGTTGGTGTAAATTCTATTACATTAAATGAACCAGGCAAGTTTAATGTATGCGCTGTTGTTACGTTCAATGATGGTTCTGTTAGTTCACTTTGTAATGAAATGATTGTTGGATTTGAAAAACATGCTACTGGACAAATTAGACATTTATTAACCTCAAATGGTGAACTTCAAACTTGGATAGAAGAGGATCTTGTTCCTGTGCAATCTATAAAATGGTTTGTTGATGGTCTTTATGCCACAAACGCTTTCAAATTGGATCAATATATAAGCCAAGAGAATCATTTAATAACGGCCGAAATAATTTTCACAAATGGTGTCAAAAGAAAGAAATCAGTGCTGATTGACGGCACTAATAACGGGTTTTTTATTGATGATTTTTCTTTTTTCGAAAGCTATTTAAGCAGTTTTTATTGGGATTTTAAAACTGTAATTTCACTTAAGTTAAATGGAAAACAATACGATTCTAAAAATGCACCAAATCAACTTTCCACAGTACACATTAATGAAATAAATTATTATGGAATAAATGGCGCTGGTAAAGCAATATTCAAAATTTCTGCCGATGTCACGTGTAACTTGAGAGAAGTAGGAAGTAGTATTGTATACCCATTTCAATGCTCTACGGTTTTCGGAATTGAAATTGATTAATAGAAAATCTCAAACTTTATTCTACTTTTGTAAAAAAATACCACTTAAATGAAAACAGTTCTACTCATTATTACCGCAACAATTAGTTTATCAATAAATGCTCAAATTCAACTTACACAAGCTGATTTTGCAACAGCTGCTGACACAGTAAGAATGAGTCAGGCTTCAGATAATGGGTATGATTACTTATCAACTGGCGCAGCTTATTCTTGGGATTTTTCAACATTGACACCCAATTCACAAATTGTAAAAGATTTTAAAGCTACATCTGGTGCACCATTATTCATTCAATTCATGTTGGGTTCATTTGCTCCTACTAGATATAACTCAACTTATTATCTTGAATCTACTGCGATTCCTGTTGCTCAAATCACCTCTTTTTTACCAATAACAATTGAAAATATATACCAATTCACAAAAAGAACAGCTGATTCTTTAACAACCGTTGGGCTTTCTATGAATATTAGCGGAACGGAGATTCCTTTTCAATCAGATACAATTGAAACACATTACGATTTACCCCTTGATTTCGGAAATTCTCATTATTCTCGTGGATATACATTGATAGATTTCAATCCTCTTGTAGATGCCAAATGGAATCAACACAGAGAACGCACAACAACTGTTGACGGTTTTGGTTCAATAATTACGCCTTATGGAACCTTTGATGTTTTAAGAGTGAAGCATGATATTGTAGAAGTGGATTCTATTTATTATACCTTCCCATTTGTTGGAGCCCTTTGGATTCCACTTCCAATTCCAACTAGTCATGAATATGAATGGTGGGCAAATGGAGAAAAAGAACCTATTTTAAGAATTACTACTAATGAAGTTCTAGGAAATGAGGTCGTCACTGCTATCGAATATCGCGATATGAATCGAAATTTAGATGCTGGAATTACCGATTTAACAATTGAATTCAAAGTTTTCCCAAATCCAGCAACAAACGAAGTTAATATTTCAGCTAAGCAAGGGATAACAGGATTTAAAGTGTTTGATTCTAAAGGTATTCTTATTGAATCGAAAGTTCTTGATATGCAAATGGAAGCTCAAATTGATGTTGCCAATTATGCAGTTGGAGTGTATCAAATTCAACTTATTTCTGGAACGAATAGTTCAGTAAAAACTTTCGTTAAACGATAACCCATTTTCTATTCGTATCTTTGCTCAAAGGCAAATCGGTCTATCGCTGTCCCGATTTATCGGGAGAGAGGAAAGTCCGGGCAGTACAGAGCGCCGTACTTCTTAACGGGAAGGCTTCAACAATGTTGGGGACAGAAAGTGCCACAGAAAGGAAAACTACCTCGATGGGATGTATCTCATTGGGGAAAAGGTGAAAAGGTGGGGTAAGAGCTCACCGTTCAGGCAGTGATGTCGGAAGCGAGGTAAACCTTACGGACTGAAAGATCATGTATACTGGGGCTTGAGGGTTGCTCGCCTGATCCCAGAGGGTAGATCGATAGATCTTGTCAGTGATGGCAAGGGTAGAGAAATGATAGACTTTTTGACCTCGTGTCAGAAAACAGAACCCGGCTTATAGATTTGCCTTTTATTTTTTATTCTCGTTTCAATGTATTGTTAAAAGAATGGTTCTTAATCTGTCGTAATTACTAACAAGTTGCACAGGAGAAACATGATACTTTTTGAACCTTAAATTCTGCTGATAACTATAAACACTTGCCTCATCTGAATTAATCGGAAACTTATAAAAAACATTGTTTAAACGATCGTTGACAGCTTTCGTTAGAATTAATTGGAAAAACTTAAGGCTGTTAGTGAAGTTTGGCGCTTGTTTAACTATTCCAAAACAAACCATGTTATAATAACTTCCTCCAATATGTTGATTTGGAAAAACAAGCCTTCCTTTTTTGTAGATTGATTTCTTATCAGCTTGGCTTTCTCTATAATTTGAATAGGTAGTTAGATGAATTTTGCAAGTGCCTAAACTATCTGAAAATGATTGCCGATTTTGCTTATTGTTTTCGAATTGCGTGATCCAGGTTTGGGCACTAAAGGTTGATTTCGGATCAATTTTTCTCGCAATAAATGAATAAAAAGGAAACCAATTTGTTTCGTTATTCAAATTTGAACACCATCTGCTTCCTTTCAATAAATTTCTATAGGTTTTAATTTTCTGAAGTGTGTCATCAATAGAATAGAAAACATAAGGGTCAATGCCAATTCCTGCCCATCTTTTGGATTTTGAAATGTGCTTGGCTGGAAGTTGCTCAGGGAAACTTTCTAATGGTAAAGTTTGTAATAATTGAGCTTTATCAAGATTATTCATATCATAAATAGACGCAAGAATAACTACATCAATATCACTATTTAGACCTTCAGTTCGTAATTTTTGTTTGATACTATCAGCTGATAAATGAATGATACGTACATTTATTCCATCTGATTTTTTGAAATTTTTAAAAAGTTTCGCGTCTTTGGATTTAAGGCAATCCGATGCAATAATCAAATATTGATTTTTATTTGGACGTGCTTTTTCAAGGTTGCAGGCTATCAAACACGCAAGCATCAAGGTACTTAATAGAAAATGCACTAATTTAATCATGGTACAAAGATATTCAACATTCTCAGTTCATAGTTTCAATGGTTTGAAATAATTATCTTTGCAATAAAAAAACGTGGAGATAGCAATGGATTCTGGAAAAAAAATGACAATAAAGGTCAAGCAAATTATTGAGACACTAAATTCTGGAAATGAATTAAAAATAAGTAGTGCAATTAGCACGCTTCAAACAAATGGTGACCCATCAATTCTTGAACCTTTAGTAAGGCTTTTGCTTACTGACCTATCTTCAAAAAATCGTACGGAAATTGTTGAATTCCTTTGTAGTTTGAAAGATAGCAGAGCGGTTGACGAAATGATGCGAATAATTGCCGACACAAACTATTTAAGCTTGCGACAAGTTCTCTTATCAACTCTTTGGAATAGTAAATTGGATTACAGCTATTTCTTACCTGAATTTGTTGAAATTGCTGTTGATGGAAACTTCATGGAAGCATTAGAATGCTTGACGATTATTGAAAATCTGGAAGGAACATTCGAAGAACGACACATTTTGGAAAGTCAATTACATTTAAGTGATTATGTGAAAGATACAGACCCAAAAGATCCTCAAAAGGCTCAAATAATGAGTGAAATTGCTCTGTTAATCAAAGATTTTGACAACATGGATGCTGACGATATTGATTTTTACAATGATTGAATTTGAATTAAGTAAAAAGTAAAAAGTAAAAAGTAAAAAGTGTGATTTCTTAGAATCAAATTACTTTTACCTGCTTCCTTTTTCCTTAATTTCCACTTTTTTTAAAGCTAGAACTCCCAACCAAATTGTTCTTTTATAATTGAATGCGTAAAGTTTGTGACATCCTCATTTTCTATTTTTGAAATGACATCTTCAATAAAGGCCGATACCATTAAGTGTCGCGCTGATTTTTCTGAAATTCCTCGTGCTCTCAGATAAAATACGGCTTCCTCATTCAATTGACCAGTTGTAGAGCCATGAGAACATTTCACGTCATCTGCATAAATTTCTAATTCTGGCTTCGAATTTACTGATGCATCATCACTCAACAAAACATTTGCATTGGATTGAAAGGCATTGATTTTTTGTGAATCTTTTCTTACAAATACTTTCCCGTTAAAAACCGCAGTTGCTTTGTCGTCAATAACACCTTTATACAATTCGTGTGATTCGCAATGAGGTGCTTTATGATCAACCACAGTGTGGTTATCGACATGTTGATTTTCTTTTAATAAATATACCCCGTTTAAATGTGTTTCACAATTTGGGCCATCTACTTCTATGTTCAAATTATTTCTCACTAATGTTCCATTCAAAGTAATGGTGTTGATTGAGAAATTTGAATTTTTTTCTTGTGAAATCTGATCAGTTGAAACATGAAAATTTCCAGCGCTTTCATATTGGATTTTATCAATGGACAACTTAGCGTTTTCCGCTACAAAAATCTC
>JBILYS010000073.1:0-7157 GCA_044377625.1 Crocinitomicaceae bacterium | reverse complement strand
AGGGGAATAACATCAAATTTCATTCATAATATTTTTTTATCAACAAAAAAATAAATAGTTATGAACAAATATTATCAAATTCAAAAATCTTTTTTTTTGTGGTTTATTGAGACTTAAGGAAGATGAGGAATTAATTAAGCTCGTAAAAATTTAATCTCCTGTAAATATCAAATTAATATTTCGACTCAAATTTCGAATCAAAACATTCTTAAGCGAAAGACCAAAAGTTGCAATTATAATTAAATTATGTAATATTGTGCGTTGAAAACTGCACCTTAAAAGTTGTAAACATCCAAAAACATCTACTCATATGAGAAACTTTAATAGAATTATAGGTTCTAAATCGAAACCATTTTTGATAGTAATATCTCTGCTTGTATCAATATTTAGTTGTTCCAATATTTGGGCAAACACACCTCCTACTGCAGGAAATGAATCACTTTCAATTAACGAAGATCAAACACCTGCATTAATTGGTAGTTTATTGGTTAACAATACTGATGTTGATGGAGATTTATTAACCGTTACCAATATTTACAGTTCGGTTTCTGGTGCGTTTTTTACCAATTTGAATAATGGATTTATCAATTATTATACAGCACTTAATTTTTGTGGTGTAGATACAATTGTTTACTATGTTTCAGATGGTACAACATTTATTGCTGACACACTATTTTTAACCATCAATTGCATCAATGATCCTGCTTCTTTGGGTAATGAATCATTGACTGTGAATGAAGATGCAGCAGCAACATCAACCCTTGTTTTACTAGCAAACAACACCGATCCTGAGAATGATCCTTTGACAATTATATCAATTGGCACTCCTATCAATGGAACGTTAATTGACAATGGCAACGGCACTTATAATTACACTCCAAATCCTGGATATTGTGGCACTGAAATAATTAGTTATCAAGTCAGTGACGGCGTCAATATCACAATCGATTACTTGACAATTATCGTGATTTGCACAAATGATATTCCCGATGGTGGCAACGAAACAATCACTATTTTAGAAGATGCAAACACGACAAATTCAGGTTATTTGTTAGCAAACAACAGTGATCCTGATGGAAATACATTAACAATTCTAAATATAACAAGTTCTGGCGGTGGAACATTTGTCTTAACTCCAACTGGAAGTGTAAATTACACACCGAATGCTAATTTCTGTGGGACAGATACATTAGTATATTCGGTGACAGACGGAACTATTATCATTTACGACACACTTTTTGTTGAAGTCACTTGCGTAAATGATATTCCAACTGGAGGAAATGAGTTAGTTATAACGAATATTGATACACCAGTTTTAAACATTGATATTCTTGCAAATGATAGCGATGTTGAAACGCCAATTTTAACAATTTCAAGTCCATCTTTCCCTGCAACAACAACAGCTGGAGGAACCGTTACAATCAATACTGACAACACTGTTAACTACAATCCACCAGTTGGTTTTTCAGGTTATGACACGTTGATTTATACAGTATGTGATGATTGGGTGCCTGCTCCTGCTGGTTGTGTTACAGATACATTATTTATTGCAGTAGATCCAGATGGAGATGGAATAATTACAGATCTTGATTCAGATAATGATGGAATCCCAGATACAGTAGAAAATGCAACTGCACAAAATGGTGGTGATACGGATGGTGATGGTTTACCAGATTATTTAGATTTAGATTCAGACAACGATGGAATTATGGACATCATTGAAGCTGGAGGTGCAGATTCAGATGGTAACGGTATGGTTGATAATCAAACTGACTGGAATATGAATGGGTATGATGACAATCTTGAAGCGAATCCATTTGCTTTCATCGATACAGACAATGATAACCTTCCAAATTTCCAAGATGTTGACGATGATGGAGATGGAATATTGACTATTGATGAATACGACGAAAATAATGACAGTATAATCGACGATTGCAATGGGAATGGCATTTACAATTATTTAGATGCTGAGTCATGTGTTGTAACTATTCCTGAAGTTTTCTCACCAAACTTTGATGGTAAAAATGATGTATTCGTAATCAATGGAATATTTGCTTATCCAGAGAGTAATCTTTCAATATACAATCGTTGGGGAGTATTAATTTTCGAAGCTAAAGGATACCAAAATAATTGGGGAGGCACTAACGAGAAAGAGCAATATGTTAGAGGACACGAACTAGCTGTTGGAACGTACTTCTATATTCTTGACTTGAAGGATGGAAGTGATGTGATGAAAGGATATATCTACTTGACACGATAATTAAATTAACTGAAAACAATTAATATGAAAAAGTTTTTCGCCTTTGCAATTATTGCTTTATCTGCTTTAAATCTAGCAGCACAGCAAGATGCAATGTACACACATTACGCTTTCAACACATTAACTATTAATCCTGCTTATGCGGGAAATAGAGGAATGTTTTCTGCAACTGCATTGCATAGAAGCCAATGGGTTGGATTTGATGGAGCGCCAATGTCTGAATCATTGACCTTAAGTACACCTCTTTTAAATGATGTAATAGCCGTTGGACTTAGTGTTCAAAATGATCGTTTGGGTCCGGTTAATACATTTAATGGTACAGCAAGTTTTGCTTATAAATTGAAGATTAATTCGAAGAGCAAATTATCATTTGGAATGAGTGCTGGAGTGAATAACATTACGCGTAACCTAAGTTCGTTAGCAATTTACGAGCAAGGTGACTATGCGGTTGATAATGATTCAAGAACTCAGAATCTATTTGATATTGGTGCAGGTTTATTGTATACAAACAAACGTTTTTACGCAGGAGTTTCTATGCCTAGAATCTTAAATGGCCATGTTAACGACAAAACACCAAATACAGCAACTTTAGCTGCTAAAGAAAAGCAACATTTATATGTTACAGCTGGAACAGCTTTTAATATTAATAAAAATATTGAATGCAAGCCTTCAACATTTGTTAAAATGACTGAAGGCGTTTTACCTCAATTTGATTTGACAACAATGTTTGTTTTTAGTAAGAAATTTGAAGTTGGTGCCATGTGGAGATCTTCTGACGCTCAGGTGTTTTAGTTGCATATACGATTAACAAAAGTATCCGAATTGGATATTCATTTGATTGGTCTTATGGAAACAGAACATTCACTTACAACAATGGATCACACGAATTAATGCTTCGTTACGATTTATTCAAAAGACACGGAGCAGACATCATTTCACCACGTTATTTTTAATCAATTACAGATGAAAAAAACACTTTTAGTACTTAGTATACTATTTCTTTCTTGCAGTCAATTATTTGCCGGAGGAGATGACAGATTTAAGATCAATAATCTTAAGATAAACAACGAACATTCTGAAATAGGAGCTTCCTATTTTCAGCATGGCCGAGTGGTTTTTGCGTCTACACGACCTTCTGCTCGACCAGTATCACGTGAATGGAGACAAAGTAAATTACCATTTTACGACATGTACATTTCAAACATCATTGATAAAACTGAATTAGACGAACCAAAATTATTGGCTTGGGATATTAACCAAGAATTCAACGAGGGTCCAGCAACGTTTAGTGCTGACGGTGAATTCATGGTTTTTACTTCTACAACTTATGATTATAAAGGAGTAAAAAGATTGAAATTGGTTTCAAGTGTTGTAAACTCAAAAGGATGGGGCGCACCTGTTGAATTGCCATTTAACAATGTTTCTTATTCGGTTGGTCACCCTACTCTATCGTATGATGGAAGCACAATGTATTTTGCTTCTGACATGCCTGGTGGATTTGGTGGAGTAGATCTTTACAAAGTAAGTCGAACTGAAGAAGGTGTTTGGGGTTATCCAGTAAATTTGGGTGCTAAAATCAACACAAAAGACAATGACATGTTTCCTTATATCCACAATGATGGATTATTGTTTTTCTCATCAAATGGTAGAGGAGGATTAGGAGGTTTAGATGTCTTTGTTGCAAATATGTCAACAGGTTCCGCTACAGTAAATGCATTACCTGCCCCAGTTAATTCTGCTGGAGATGATTTTTCATTCATTCTTGCTGAGGATCAAAAAACTGGATTTTTCTCTTCCAACCGTGAAGGCGGACAAGGTGACGATGATTTGTATTCTTTTACTAATTCTGAGCCATTCAAGAGTGCTATCAACGTAAGTGGAACGGTTTCTGACATGGCTGGAAAGCCTGTTGTTGGTTCGAAAGTTCAACTGTTAGACGAAGAAGGAAACATTCTTTCTACTTTAGAATGTGAAGAAGGATGTCCATATAAATTCGATCTTGAAGCTGGTAAAAAATATTCAATTGTTGCAAGTAAGGATGGTTATAACACAAGTACTGAATTAATCACTGTTTTAGAAGGAGATTCTCAAATCAAAAGAGACATCAAACTTTCAAAGGATGTAAAAATGGCTTTGGTAGGCAAGGTTACTGATAATGCAACTGGAATGAGTATTCCAAATGCGAAGGTGACTGTGTTTGATAATATCACAAAAAAACCTACGATATATACAACCGATGCGAACGGTGGATTTAGACATGTATTAACTGATAAACAAATAGGATCAAATGCTAACTTTGATATTAAATTAGAGGCTGACAAATACCTTTCAATTACAAGTCCTTACAAGCGTATTTTAGATAGAGAAGGTGACTATAATTTAACACTTGAGACGAATTTAAAAATGGACAAAATCCAATCAGGTATTAGTAGATTAGAGGATTTAATTCATATTAAGCAAATTACTTACGCTTTAAATGATTGGGCAATTCGTCCTGAAGCAGCAAACGAATTAGACAAAATTGTTGCGGTAATGAACATCAATCCAACTATGGAAATTGAATTAGGCTCGCATACAGATAGTCAAGGTCCAGATGATAAAAATCTATTATTATCGAATGCAAGAGCTCAAAGTGCAACAGATTATATACGTGCTAGAATAACCAATCCTGAACGTATTTATGGTAAAGGTTTTGGTGAATCAAAAATCATTAACAGGTGTAAAAACAATGTGAAATGTAATGACGCCGAGCATGAAAAAAATAGAAGAACAGAATTTACAATTATTAAAATGTAATTCGAACTTCCAAAAAATTAAAAAGGAACTCAATGAGTTCCTTTTTTTGTGCCCAAGAAATTAATTTGCCAAATCAATTTCATTCGTTCTAAAAAGTGTACGAAAAACGTAACCCCTAGTGCATTATATGTATTCCTGCAGCATTACATATATTTGAACGGAAGAAATCATCTTAAAACACTTTAAAATAAATTCAATCTACTATTCACAAAAAAAGGAACCTTGTTTCCAAGATTCCTTCATTCATTTGATTCTTCAATCAATTCAACATTTAATTATTTACTTATTAAAAGTTGTTCGTTTACCTCTTTTTGATTCTCAGTAATAATTTTTACGGTATATCTCCCAGAAGAAATTGTTGAACCGTCTACATTTTTATTGTTTAAATCGACTGGTACAATTATTTCTCTTCCAATTAAATCAAATACTTGAATAGATTTGATTTCACCGTCATAGTTAATTTTAAAAGTACCGTCCTTACTTGGATTAGGATAAAGATTTATTTGAATGTTATCAATCTCATCAATTCCAGTTGAAACTACATTTACACAAGCAGATGTATCTGTACAATCATTTCCAATTACTATAACAGCATAGTTCCCATCTATGGTTGCTGTAAAATTCTGACTAATCTCCCCCATAATTATTGCGTTTGAATTATCACAATCAATCCACTGGTATCCAATTGCAGAAGCGTCATTCGCTGTTATAGTAACACCATTTGCACTTAAACTAGTTGTAACATCAACCGGAGGATATATAGTTACTTGTTGTGTTTGTATTGAAGTATTTCCATTTCCGTCATCGTATGACCAATTTATGAAAGATGTTCCGATTGTTGTAATTGGAAAAGCGACATCAGGTATTCCGTTTATTGCCCCAGTGCAATTGTCTGTTGCAGTTGGAATTGAAGGAATTACTTCAGTACAACCAACAAGATCTGATAATGAAGAAAGGTCAGGAACAGGAGAATTTAAATCCATACTATTCACCCAATCCAAATTTGTTTCCATATTTGTTAAGGTTAAAGTATTCCCGTTACCTGTTAAATCAGTAACAATTGAACTACCGGTTCCATCTTCAAACTGATAATAGGCAATTAAACCTGATTCTGAACCAGTAAGAGAACTATTCATATTGGTTTGAATTTCTGTTGTATTACGTGCTACATTCCAAATTCTTACTTCATCAATTAAACCATCTACAAACTGGTTACTTTGGTCATATCTTGCCCCAATTACAAGTCCTGTATTAAAACCAACATTATCATGTGTTACTGCACCAGTTGTTGCAGCAGTTACATCTAATACCCCATCTATATAGAGTTTCTGGTTAGTACCGTCATATACGAATGCAACATGGTGCCAAGTATTCGCACTTCCAATTAAAGAAGAGGTTGCACTAATTGGCGATAAACCGTCAGCCCATGTATCAAAAGATCCACCTCCCCAATCACCAAGTACCAAATAAACATTTTTATATAAACTTATATAATGTACATTACTTCCATAACTCGCAACGTTAATCCAACACTCAAGTGTGAAGTTTGTAAATGTATAATCATTGAAAGGTGAAGTAAGACATTCATTAACCCCATCTAAGTCAACTGCATTTCCGCATTGAGCTTTCGAATCATTTAACGATATCACAAATAAAAGACTAAATAATAATGTGATTTTTTTCATAATGGTTATTTTTTAATATTTAAACAAAAATAGGCTTAATTATATAAGATTCAATTTATTACAACTTGTTTTTTATATAACGACTAAAAAATCACAAAAAAAGGAACCTTGTTTCCAAGATTCCTTCAATATTTATTCAAAACAGAAATTTTAATATCTGTAGTGCTCACCTTTAAATGGACCTTCAACACTTACACCGATATAATCAGCTTGGTCTTTTGAAAGAACTTCTAATTCAACACTAATTTTTGCTAAATGCAAACGTGCTACTTTTTCATCCAAATGTTTAGGAAGAACGTAAACATCGTTATCATATTTATCACTGTTTAACCATAACTCTAATTGAGCCAATGTTTGATTCGTGAATGAATTTGACATTACAAAAGATGGATGTCCTGTTGCACAACCAAGAT
>JBILYS010000072.1:0-7185 GCA_044377625.1 Crocinitomicaceae bacterium | reverse complement strand
AAAACAACCGTTTCGTATGATTTGGAAAATGAATACAATGCTGAATTTCCAACGGATCATATTACACCAGAATTACTTGAAACAGCTCGAAAATCATTTATTGGTGTTATTCAACAAGTACCACCAATTTTCTCAGCAAAACAAGTTGACGGGAAAAGAGCATATGATTTAGCGAGAGCAGGGAAGGAATTTGAATTAAAATCAAATACGATTGAAATTGTAGACTTCACGATTTCTTCCGATCGATTTCCAGAAATAGATTTTGAAATCTCCTGTTCAAAAGGAACTTATATACGTTCAATTGCCCATGATTTTGGTAAAATTGTTGAATCGGGAGGCACACTAATTGCTTTACGCAGAACACAATCAGGAGAATCATCGATCGAAAATGCGATGACGGTTGATGATTGGATTTTAAAAATCCGAGGACCTCAAACAGAAACCACTTGACATCGGCTTTAAAATGTTGTATCTTTGCGCTCCTTTTCGTTTAAAAGGAAAATAAAAATTGCCCTATGAGTAAAATGAAACTTTCAGATTTCAGCTTTGATCTTCCAGAAGAATTAATTGCTGAATATCCAAGTGAACACCGTGATGAAGCCAAAATGATGGTTATCAACCGTGAAAAAGGAACAATCGAACACAAGCTTTTCAAAGACATTATCAATTATTTCTCTGAAGGAGATGTGATGATTATGAATAATACGAAAGTGTTTCCTGCACGTATGTATGGCAATAAAGAAAAGACTGGAGCGAAAATCGAAGTTTTCTTGTTGAGAGAATTGAATCGCGAAAGTTTGTTGTGGGATGTGCTTGTTGACCCAGCTAGAAAAATTCGTATCGGGAATAAGCTTTATTTCGGTGATGATGATTCTTTAGTAGCTGAGGTAATTGACAATACAACATCAAGAGGCAGAACATTGCGTTTCCTTTTTGATGGTCCATATGAAGAATTTAAAGCGAAAATCACCGAACTAGGTGAAACGCCACTTCCAAAATATATCAAAAGAGCTGTTGAAGCATCGGATGAAGACCGTTACCAAACAATTTTTGCAAAAGAAGAAGGCGCTGTAGCGGCTCCAACTGCAGGTTTACATTTCTCAAGACAGTTGATGAAACGATTGGAATTGAAAGGGATTAATTTTGCTGAAGTTACTCTTCACGTAGGTCTTGGAACATTCAGATCTGTAGAAGTAGAAGACCTTACAAAACACAAAATGGACTCAGAACAAGTGATTGTAAATGAGAAATGTGTGAAAATCGTCAACGAAGGGAAATTGAAGAAAAAACGTGTTTGTGCTATTGGTACAACTGCAATGCGTTCTATTGAATCTTCTGTTTCTACAGATGGTTTACTAAAACCATACG
The DNA here is from genome assembly GCA_044377625.1 of Crocinitomicaceae bacterium. Classification (GTDB taxonomy): domain Bacteria; phylum Bacteroidota; class Bacteroidia; order Flavobacteriales_D; family Crocinitomicaceae; genus M0103. Next base: position 5,817 of record JBILYS010000072.1, on the reverse strand, counting down.
ACGGTTGGACTAATAAATTTATTTTCCCTCCGTATGATTTTAGTATTGCGAATTGCATGGTAACTAATTTCCACACACCTCTTTCTACTTTATTGATGATGATTTCTGCTTTTTGTGGACATGATTTGATGATCGAAGCATACAAACAAGCTGTTGAGAATAAATACAAATTTTATTCTTACGGTGATGCAATGCTTATTATATAAATTGCTTATTGAAATAAAAAAAGGAACCTCGGTTCCTTTTTTTATGCCTAAAACTTTATAAAAGTTAGAGATCAGTGATGATAAAATCTACTCTTCTGTTTAATTGTCGATTTTCAGGTGTTGTATTTGAAATGATTGGCTTGGCCTCACCAAAACCTTTTGTCATCAATCGAGTTGAAAGTATTCCGTTTTTTATGAGGTAGTCGTAAACAGCTTTGGACCTATTCTTACTTAAAGCTAAATTATCAACGTCTGCCCCAACATCATCTGTATGTCCTTGGATTTCAATTTTCATTGTAGGGTTTTCTTTCATCAATTTCAATAAACGGTTCAATTCCGACTTTGATTCGTTCCGTAAAACATATTTACCTGTTTCAAAAAAGATATTGTTCAAACGAATAGTTTGACCTTTTTTTATTGGAAACAATATAATGTCTCGTGTAATTTCCTTGTATTCTTTAAGGGACGATAAGTCTAAATTTTCACTCACAGAAAAATAACCATCAGCGATTCCCAAAAACCCATAATTTGAGCCAGTTGGCAATATAATGGAGTATTCACCATTTCTACCATCTGATTTTGCCGATCCTTCATTTTTGTTTTTCGTTAAATTTTCATAGTCAATTTTTGCACTTAATGGTAATCGAGTTTCTCCATCAAGAACACGACCCTTAATTAATGCTACAGGATTCGGACGCAAAGCTTCTGGAAGTTTCGTTCTAAAAATATCTGCGGCACCGATAGAATTTTGATAGGAAACATAATAAGCATATTCGCCTGAAGCAGGAATAGAGTAATAAGCATCGAAAGAAGCAGTGTTGAGTGATGGTCCAAGATTTTGAGGTTCAGACCATTTTGTCCATGTGTCATCTAATCTTTTTGTAACGAACATATCAGTACCTCCATAACCAGGTCTTCCTTTTGATGAAAAATAGAGTGTAATTCCATCTGCAGCTAAAAAGGGAGATGTTTCTGAATTGGCTGTATTTAAATCTAAGCCCATATTTAATGGTTTACTCCATGAATTATCACCTTGAATAAAACTCACATGTAAATCTTTACTTCCTTCTCCTTCTTTCCGTTGTACCGTCATCAATAATACATTGCCAGAATTGACTAAAAAATATTCACCGTATATATTGTCATTGTAATAATCTTCAATTATTAAAGGTGTTGGATAGCTCCATTCGCCATTGATTTTCTCAGACATAGAAACGCCTTTGCCCATAGTACCATCTGCTAAGTATGCATTTAATAATAATGCTTTTTGACCATCCGGTGTGATACTTAAAAGACCATTGTTATCCGTATTATTTATGGGAGCCCCAATATTGATAGCATCCTGAATATAACCCGTTTCATCAAATTTTGAATGCCAAGTATCTTGATAACTAACATCACCCATGTTTCCTGGGTGACCTTGACGTATAAAGTATAGATTTTTTCCATCAGGAGAAATCACTGGACACAATTCATCTGTAATACTATTCACAGTCTCTCCCAGATTTTCTGGTTTGTTGGCTGTAATAAAATCTGGAGAAGTATTTATAGTAACATCAATTGGTATGGCGCTGGATGAAAGGGCAACAGCATCAATTTGGTTTTCACCTGCAACTGCACCAGTGTTCAATTCAATCTTGATAGAAGCTACCAAATAGGGAGTCAAAGTAATTGGATAATTCCAAACACGAGCTTCCATACTAATAAGGCTTGGGGCATCATTTGAATAGACAAGATATTCTTTTTGGTTCGTGTCATATAACCAAATTTTAGAAACTGATCCTGTGTTAAAGCTTTCAACAATTGAAATTTGCTGAACTTTTAGTGGTTTGAAACCTAAATGAATCCATTCTTTTTCACTGTTGTCTTCTACTGCTGGAGCCCAAGAGCAAGGAGTGTTAAATTGAGGAGGCATTATGCTTGGCTTGCCAAGAGCTTGTTTAGCGGCATATTGACCGGGCAAATTGACATCTTTTTTTTCGCTTGAAAAGCCAAGAACTTCTTTTGCCCATTCCGTTTGAGCGCTCACATATTGAGCAAAGATTAGTGAAAAAATTAGACTGATTAGGATTTTCATACGAGTGGTTTTTGATAAATTTAGTTGAAAAAATTGTGCCAGAAAGAAGTTGTGCAATATTTATCTTATTCACCGTATATAAATCATTACATTTGTGCCGCAATTCAGTCTATGGAGGTACAAGTCAACAATATGTCATTCGGTAAAAAAATACAAATTTATATTGTATTTACGAAGTTTAGATTGGCTTCTTTAGTTGTCTTATCAGCATTATCGGGATATCTTTTTGCTGATGGATCAAATGGCCTTCATATCTGTTATCTTTTAATAGGAGGCACTTTAGTTACTGCCGCTTCGAATGGTTCTAATCAAATCTGGGAACGAGATCTTGATAAACTAATGAAGCGCACTGAAAAAAGACCTATTCCAATGGGTTTAATGTCCTTAACAGAGGCGTATTCAATCGTTATTTTTTGTTTAGTAATAGGTACTTATTTACTTTATTTGATTAATTTGAATTCGGCTATTTTGGGGCTCTTTGCCTATGCTTCATATGTATTTATTTATACGCCGTTAAAAAGGGTTACACCATGGGCAGTATTGGTTGGAGCTGTTCCTGGAGCTATTCCGCCAATGTTAGGAGCTATTGCTGCTACAAATGAGTTTGGATTGCTGCCAGGAGTCTTGTTTTTCGTACAATTTATGTGGCAATTTCCACATTTTTGGGCTATTGCTTGGGTACTTTACGATGATTATAAAGCAGGAGGATTCTCATTACTACCATCCAGTACTGGGAGGTCAAAAGAATCTGCATCTCAAATAATGTTGTATTCACTTGCATTAATACCGTTTAGTTTACTTCCTTGGTTATTGGGTTGGGCTGGAACTGCAACACTAATTATTGGAACGTTAGCTAGTGGGATATTCTTTTTGTATTCGTATAAACTTTTTATTACATGTGATACCAAAGATGCTAGAAAGCTAATGTTTGCTTCTTTTATCTATTTGCCGATTATTCAATTTTTATATGTCTTTGACAAAGTCGAAGGGATAATTCCAAAATAAATGTATTATGAAAAGAGATTTTAGCCAAGAGTTGAGTCCGGAAATACGTGAAAAAACAAAAAAGAACCTTGTTTACGTAGGGATTTTCAGTATTGTTATGATGTTTGGTGGGTTAACATCTGCCTATATTGTTTCAATGGGAGATACATTTTGGATGAAATATCCTTTACCGAAAGCATTTTTTATTAGCACAGCTGTGATCATTTTAAGCAGTGTTTTTTTAGAATTGGCAATTCGCTTTGTCAAAAAAGGAAATCAAAAAATGTTGAAGTTATTTGTTTCGCTGACTTTAATCGGTGGGATTGGATTCGTTTATTTTCAATTTCAAGGATACAAGCAACTTACTAATAATGGAATTCATGCTGTCAATAACCACATTATTGTTACTGATGGCAAATATGGTGATTATTATGAAGTGAAGTATAAAGGTTCCTTTCTTGAAGTTGATGGAAATCGATTTATTGTTAATAAGAAGGATTTAACTGAAACAGAAATGAAGTCTTACCAAGATTTCATGAGTCAATTTTTGAACGTAACGAGAAATAAATCAATGCAAGTTTCTAATTATGGTTCAAACTTTATTTTGTATTATGAAAATCAACCTCTTGCTTTAATAAAAGGTAAGTTATATAAATCTGATGGTCAAGAAATACAGTATGTTGATCAATTAAGATTACAAGCCCTTGCAATTAATGTTCGAGACGGCAGAGGAGATTTCTTCGCTAAAGGCGAGATTGGAAAAGATTTTCAAATCTATTTCAAAGGAAAAGAATTACAATACAAGAATAGAGACTTGTTATTTAATGGAAAAAAACTTTCAAAATATCTTCAAATTAAAGCGATGGAAACCGCAGATACTGGAACAACATATTTATACTTAATAACCTTCCTTCATTTGCTACATATTTTAGTTACACTGATTTATATGTCAAAAATGACAATCGCTTCATTTTCAGGGAGTTTTACCGCTGTAGACCATATTCGTTTAAAGGTAGGAGCAATTTTCTGGCATTTTTTAGGATTATTATGGATTTATTTGTTGCTTTTTTTACTTTTTATTCATTAAACTTGCATAAAAAATTGTTGTAATGGCTGGACACGCTTCTAAAGAAATTGACTCAAGTACACTTTGGGGAGGAAAGATTTCTCCGTTTAGTACGAGTTATGGTAAGTTGATGATGTGGTTTTTCTTAGTGTCAGATGCTCTGACATTTAGTGGACTATTGGTTGCATATGGATTTACGAGACATGCTTGTCTCGACGCATGGCCTATCGGTGAAGAAACTTTTAATTCGATGCCATTTCTTGGTCACGGATATCCTTTGTTATACGTAGCATTGATGACATTTATCCTTATTGTATCTTCTGTAACGATGGTTTTAGCTGTAGAAGCTGGACATAGAATGGACAGAAAAGGTGTTACAAAATGGTTAATTGCAACCATTATTGGTGGATTCTTCTTCGTTGGTTCTCAAGCATGGGAATGGAGTCACTTTATTCATGGTTCTGAATTTGGTAAAGTTGAACTAACGGATGGATCTCAAGCAATTGTTAAAGGTCATTTTGGTGAGATTGAAAATTTTAAAGTTTTAGAAGCAGGAAAACACCACAAAAAAGGTGATGTTATAACTGAAGATCTTTTACATGAATTTCATCATGCTGTTGTAGCTGGAAATGTAGCAAATGGGATTATTACATTACATGACGGTTCTAAAGCAAAAGTGAACAAGAAAGCTGACCATGGAATGACATTAGTTATTAAAAAAGACGGTGGCACTCATAAAGTTGGTGATGTAATACCTGAATCTAAAGCATGCGATATGTATTATGAGGCTATAAATAGTGGCACTCCAAATCGTGTTGTTTATGGAGCTGACTTACAGCAAAATGAATATGGCCCTCAACAATACGGACAGTTCTTTTTCTTTATTACAGGTTTCCACGGTTTCCACGTATTCTCAGGAGTAATAATAAATATCATTATTCTTATGGGAGTTATTTCAGGAACTTATCATAAAAGAGGTCATTATGAAATGATTGAGAAAACTGGACTTTATTGGCACTTTGTCGATTTAGTATGGGTTTTTGTATTCACATTCTTCTATTTAGTTTAATTAATTTAAAACATTCTCGATCATGGAAAGAGACGATATTATAGAATATTCTTTAGATGTTCACCACAGTGAAGAACATGGTAAATTACTTAGAAAAAAAATCTGGAAAGTAACTGCGTTACTAACTGCGATAACAGCTTTAGAAGTAATATTAGGTTCTCAAATAAAGCAATCTTCAGATTATTGGCAAGTAATTAAATGGTTGTTTATTGGACTTACAATAATTAAAGCGGCTTATATTGTTTTGATTTTTATGCACTTGGGAGACGAAAAGAAAACATTGAAATACATGATTCTTGTTCCTTATTTCATCTTTATCTTATATCTTATTTATATCATTATTGTTGAAGCACTCGCTGTTAGTGAAGTTTGGACACAAAATGCACCTTAAAAAATAGCATTTATGGCTAGTAAA
>JBILYS010000071.1:0-7196 GCA_044377625.1 Crocinitomicaceae bacterium | reverse complement strand
AAAATTTCCCGGAACGTAACCGTCCAGCAGCATTAATTCTCGGTGCAATTGTAAACACAACATCTGTCAATGTAATAGGAAAAGCACGTTTTGCCAAGGTTAAAAGTTCCATGAACGCTGGACGTGGATTAGCATTCAATTGTAACATTCCATGGTAACAAAGAATCCTATTTTCTCCGGTTACAGGAACAATATCGGCACCAATGCTCACAGCAAGTAAATCCAAGTGTTCAAATAAAGTTGATAGTTTCCAATCATTTTGAAGACAAAGTCCATGTAACAATTTAAATCCGACGCCGCATCCCGAAAGTTCTTTATAAGGATAAGCACAATCTTTGCGTTTTGGATCTAAAACAATACAATCTGGAAGTATTTCACCAGGATTATGGTGGTCGCAGATAATAAAATCAATTCCTTTTTCTTTGGCGTATTTCACATGTTCAACTGAACGAATTCCGCAGTCTAATGAAATAATAAGTGAAAAACCATTTTCAGCGGCAAAATCAATTCCAAGAAAACTTACGCCATAACCTTCAACATACCGATCTGGAATATAGTAATCGAGATTAATGTGTTTTGGCTTTAAAAAGGAGTATAATAAAGCCACAGCTGTTGTTCCGTCCACATCATAATCTCCAAATAACAAAATTTTCTCTTCTGATTTTATTGCGTCATTCACTCGTTGCACTGCTGATTTCATGTCTTGCATTAAGAATGGATCATGCAATTCTGTTAATTGTGGTCGAAAAAATGCTTCAGCTTCTTCAAACGTGTTTATTCCCCTCTGCAACAATAATTCTGCGACAATATGATCTACTTTCAATTTTGAACGCAATTCTTCTACTGTTGTACTTTCCACCGGCGCTTTGATAAGCCATCTTTTTTGCATATTTTTCCTTTTTCTTATTTAAGTTATGAAAATAATTGGTCTTCTCTTCGCTTTGTGTTCAACTTTTTTTGCTAAAAGTCAAATTTCGTATGATTTTGCGAATACCCTTCCTCCGGAAGGAGAAAAAAACGCAACGGTTTTAAAAACTTTTTTTGGAACGTATTCAAGTGAGCAAACAGATATTGATTATCAATTCAACAAAGAAGGAGTTTTTGCCATTTCATTTATTTATAATTCTATTTCTCGGGAAACGATTCGTGAATCTTCAATTTACAGTGTAAAAGATGGATATTTGTTTGGAGTAACTGGTACTGATTCTGTTCCGTGTGAATTGCAAGGAGAGTTTTACCATTTTGCAATCATGTTCAAGGAGCAAATAGTTGGCGGCACAGCGAAAAATGTCATGTCAAAACTAAATCAGTCAACGTATATTTTGAATTTTGAAGACAATGGTCATTTCACTCCGAGTTATTTGACATTCAAAGGAAATGAGTTGAGCATTCAACATTTTACCTATGAAGAATCAACAACAATATTTAATTCAATCGCTGAAAAATCAGATAACACTGTTGGTGAAATGAATTACATCACATTGAATCCAACTAAAGAAGAATGGCTCGGAATACAACAAATCGACATTTCTGGAACTAAAATCCTTTTTGAGAAGAGGTAAATTATGGCATAAGTAATTCATAATTCATAATTCGATCTATTGTTAAGAGAATATTGTCTGAATTTAAAAGTTAATCGAAAACCAATTCATCCAAAAGTTAAATTTTTAAATGAAAATTAACAGGGTGTGAAAATAGAATTATGGGAATGATAAATCTTCTTTGATTGGCATAAAAAATCCGTTCGAATTCCCTACTGTCAAAGGTCTATACTCATTTTAAACTTACGAATGTTCATAAGGTTTGGACAATTAAAATTGGCTTAAAATTAAAACAATGTTGGAAGCTCATATTTGTATAAATTAATTTATATGATTCTTGAGAAGAAAATAATAGAGTTAGTTGTGATTTCTGATGTTCATTTAGGAACTTATGGCTCACGAGCAGAAGAATTAAACAATTATTTAAATACAATTAACCCGAAGACATTAGTGTTAAATGGGGACTTTATTGATATTTGGCAGTTTAACAAAAATTACTTCCCAACGTCAAACATGCAAGTGATCAAAACGATTACAAGCATGCTGACAAAAGGAACAACTATCTATTATATTACTGGAAATCATGATGAAATGTTGCGGAAATTCAATGGGTTTTCATTGGGACAATTTCATATCGTTAACAAATTGGTCTTAGAATTAGACACTGGAAAAGCCTGGATTTTTCATGGTGACGTGTTCGATACTACAATGAAACATTCAAAATGGATTGCAAAACTAGGAGGGAAGGGATATGATCTTTTAATAATGATCAACACAATCGTCAATTGGTTTAGCGAAAAATTGGGAAAAGGAAGGGTGTCTTTATCCAAAAAAGTAAAAGATAGTGTCAAAGGTGTTTTGAAATTCGTTAATAATTTTGAGGAAACAGCAGCAGAAATTGCCATTGAAAATGGATATCAATACGTGATTTGTGGGCATATACACAAACCCGCAATCAAGGAAATTAAGTTAAAAGAAGGAAGTGTGATTTACTTAAATTCTGGTGATTGGATAGAAAATCTAACTGCGTTGGAATACAATAATTCATCTTGGGAATTGATAAAATATGATGAAAAAAAGTATACTAAAAATCAATCAGAACTAACGTTGAATAAAGAAAATTTCAAGAAAGCGTTGAACTATGAATCTCTTTTTGAAGAGGTTATAAATGGTGCTACAAATTTAAATTAGAAGAAATGAGAATATTATATGCAATTCAAGGAACAGGAAATGGGCACATCAGCCGAGCATTAGAGATTATTCCAATTTTGCAAAATTATGGAGAAGTTGATATATTAATTAGCGGAAATCAATCTCAAGTCGAACTTCCTTTTGATGTTAAATACCAATTTCATGGACTGAGTTTTGTTCCTTCAAAGAATGGTGGGATTAGTTTTTTTAGATCACTCTTCAATATAAAATTAGGGAAGTTAATTAATGAAATCAGAAAGCTAAAAGTTGAAAATTACAATTTAGTTATTAGCGACTATGAGCCTATTTCTGCGTGGGCATGCGTTCTTAGAAATGTTAAATGTGTGCAACTTAGCCACCAAGCTGCTGTAATGCATAAGAATAGCCCAAAACCAGATATAAAACATTATTTAGGGAATTATATCTTGAATCATTATTGCCCTTCTACCATAAAATATGGATTCCATTTTGAACGCTATTCAGAAGCGATTTTTTTACCTGTAATAAGGAAACAAGTTAGAGATTTAAAAATTAGTAACGAGGGGAATTACTTGGTCTATTTACCGGCTTATCATGATGAAGTATTGCATCAATTTCTTTGGAATTTTTCAGCAAAATGGACGGTTTTTTCAAAATACTGCACAGCTGAATACACAAAGGATAATGTAACTTTTTGCCCGATAGAAAACGATTCTTTTTTGAAAACTCTTTCCTCTTGCTCTGGTGTTTTGTGTGGAGCGGGTTTTGAACTTCCAGCAGAGGCGATGTTTCTGAATAAAAAATTGATGGTTATTCCAATGGAAAATCAATTTGAACAACAATGCAATGCTGAAAGTCTTAAAAAATTGGGTGTAAAAGTTTTGCCAAAACTTGATTTAATGAATTACAGAGATGTTTATGATTGGCTGAAATATGCGCGACCTATTCAAATTGTGTATGCAGATGAAACGCAGCAACTTATTGAAAAAATCGTGAAAGACCACGCTACTAGTGAAACGATAGAACTTGAAAACAACTTAACTCCTCAAGTTAATTGGCAATTTTACAGGTATTTTTTCTAAAAGGAAAAAACGTTTTCTCTCTATTGGACTTTAAGAATCAATGATTATTTGTAAAGTAATTCATAATTGTAGTTTATCTCCTCCCGTCGCCGTCCAAAAGATTTCCCAATCCACCTAAAATGCTGCCTTCTTCTTTTCGAGGACCTGTTCCATAAGAAAGAATTCTTGAAGCTAAACGAGAAATTGGTAATGTTTGCAACCAAACTTCTCCTGGTCCTTTCAACGTAGCGAAGAACATTCCTTCACCGCCAAAAAGGGTGTTTTTGATTCCACCAATAAATTGAATATCGTAATCGATTGTGGGTGTATAAGCAACGATGCAACCTGTATCAACACGCAATACTTCACCTGGCTTCAAAATACGTTTCATGATATGTCCGCCAGCATGACAAAAAGCCATTCCGTCACCTTCTAATTTTTGCATGATGAATCCTTCCCCTCCAAATAATCCTGTTCCCAATTTTCGTTGAAATTCAATCCCAATTGCCACACCTTTTGCTGCACATAAAAACGAATCCTTTTGACAAATAATCTTCCCTCCGTATTCGCTTAAATCAATCGGAATTATTTTTCCTGGATAAGGTGATGCAAATGCTACACGTGCTTTTCCTGTTCCATGGTGTGTATAGGCTGTCATGAATAAACTTTCGCCCGTCAACAAACGTTTCCCAGCGCCCCATAATTTACTCATGAAACCACCCGTTTCGGACTGTTGACTGCCATCCCCAAAAATTGTTTCCATTTGAATTCCCTCGTCCATGTACATGAATGAACCAGCTTCAGCGATTGCTGTTTCTTGCGGATCTAATTCAATCTCTACTAATTGCATTTCTTCGCCGTGGATGAAGTAATCTAAATCGTGGTTTGAGCTCATTTTATTAAGTTAAGAATTGATATAAAAATAGAAAGTAATTTTTGAATTACAGAGGAAAAAAAACTGCTTTTTGGAAAAAATCGTAATTATATTACGTCAATTTGTCTGTTAGGATGCGCATCTCAATTGCTGGTGAGATTCGCTCATATAATATATTATAAACGGCCTCAACTATAGGCATTTCAACCTGAAATTTTTTGTTGATTTCCATGACACATTTTGCTGCATAATATCCTTCAGCAATCATATCCATTTCCAATTGAGCAGTTTTCACAGAATATCCTTTCCCAATCATAAAACCGAATGAACGGTTTCGAGAAAACTGAGAATAAGCTGTTACCAATAAATCACCTAAATATGCACTTGATTTTACATCACGGTGAATTGGACTCACTTCATCAATGAAATTTTCTATTTCTTGAATAGCATTCGAGATTAAAACTGCTTGAAAATTATCTCCGTAACCTAAACCAGCGCAAATACCAGAAGCGAGGGCATAAACATTTTTCAAAACTGCGGATAATTCTGTTCCAAATAAATCATCGGAAACGGTTGTTTTGATGTAGCGACAAGCCAATAATTCAGCCATTTCTTCTGCGATATCGTCGTCTTGACCAGCAATTGTAAGATATGACAACCGCTCTAATGCCACTTCTTCGGCATGACAAGGACCACAAATAATCCCAATATTATCGTAAGGTGTTCCGAAAGTTTTATGAATGAAACGCGCTGGAATGGCATTGAATTCTGGAATAATTCCTTTAACAGCAGAAAAGACAATTTTATCTTTCATCACGTCTTGTGGGAAATTTTCAAATATTTTAGTCAAAAAAGCAGATGGTGAAGCAATAATCACGATATCAGCTGGACGGATAATCTCAATTAAATCAGTACTGACATTGATTTTGTTTAAATCAAACTCAACAGATTGTAAATAATTTGGATTATGGCGGTACTTCAAAATGTGTGCTACAGCGCCTTCGTTGCGCATCCACCAATTAACAGAAGATAAATTATTGCATAATATCTTGACCAAAGCGGTTGCCCAACTTCCTCCACCAATAACAGCTATTTTTTTTGAGTCTTCCATTCTCTTATAAAAGCAAAGGTAGGAATAATTTGAATTGGAAAGTTGGTTGGATGATTTTGCTTTATTGTGGTTTATAGTTCTTTCAAAATCAAATGATTATAGGGAATAATAATCGAAAAGAATTTGCTAGTTCGTTGAATTTTATATATATTCAACGAACCTAAGCATAATTGCCACTGAACTGAACCCAACGGAAACCACCGCGGACACGTCTATAGTATATAGATATTGAAACTAGTCTACATAGACTATCACTATGGAATTAATCAAATTTTATATAAACAATACTTATCAATTGAATAAATCCGTTTTTTTATTTTTATTTTTTTATTCTTTGTGCCATCAAATAAAGGCACAAGTTAACCTTGTGCCAAATGGGAGCTTTGAAGAGTATAATTGGTGCCCTAATACTACGGATGGTTATTATATCGAAGCGTGCAAGTTTTGGACAAACCCAACATTAGGTACTTCAGATTATTTCAACAGTTGCAGTACTGAGCTTGATACATGGGGGCAGAATTTATATAGTGTTCCTGAAAATTATTATGGAAATCAAATGGCTAATACAGGTGAAGCCTATGCTGGTTTTGCATTTGGTCAGCTAACGGGCATTACCCAACCTTACGCAGAGTATATTCAAGTAGAATTAATACAATCGTTGGAGGCAAATAAAATCTATGAATTAACATTTTATGTTCACAATCCAACAGAAATTTGTCCGAATTCGGTAGGTTGCTTTTTTTCTGAGAATAAAGTATTAATTAATAATGATGATATTCTTCATTTAATACCTCAATTTCAAAGTGATTTATCGAGCTTTATATGTGACACCCTAAATTGGACAGAAATGAGGGGGTTTTATTTTGCTGAGGGGAATGAAAAGTTTATAACCATTGGGGTTTTTACACCATTATATGAATTGAAACTTTCTGATTATCAAGGCAGTATTATCACAGGGCCAGGGGTTGGTGGATCTTTACTTATGTATGTTGATGATGTTTCATTAAAAGCAAAGGAATATTCAATAACAAACGTGTTTACCCCAAATGATGATGGAATAAATGACCTTTTTAAAATAGACAATACTATCTTTCATGCAGATGAAATATACATTTTAAATAGGTGGGGAAACATTGTATATCAATCCGATTCAATTTTTGAATGGGATGGAAAAGCAACGCTTGGTTTGGAGTGCACAAATGGTGTTTATTTTTACAGAATTAATAAAAAAGGGAAGAATATAAAAAATGGATTTGTGAGTTTGATAAGATAAAAACTCATATTAATGAAATATTCATATTTAAAACTTAGCCTATGGAGTCTGCTTTTTGTTGGACTTTCAAATGGTGCAATAGCACAGGCAACGAACGGCGTTGTCAACAATAACGTTTTTCAAAGTGGTTATTTTTTAGGGTGGAATGGAACCAACGGCGCCAACC
>JBILYS010000070.1:0-7197 GCA_044377625.1 Crocinitomicaceae bacterium | reverse complement strand
ATGAAATATCCAACAATATGACTTTTGTCACTAATTGGTGTTTCATTTCTTTTAAAGAATGGTTCTTTTTTTGTTTGTAATTTGAAGTGAACCGAGGTATTTTTGCGACTTAATAATTGATATAATATTTTAAAAGAGAGGTTTTTATGAAAAAATTTTACAAGTTACTCTTATTTGTTACTTTGATGATTCCATTTATTGTGGATGCTCAGACAATTACGATAGGAGCAGGTGTTAATACGAGCGCTGTTGGTTCAAATGCTGGACCAATATATAGATCAAGTGCTGCAAGTGGTTTTGATTTTTCAAATCATTATTTTTTATACACTGCTGCTGAACTAGCAACAGCTGGAATTACTCCAGGTTCAACTATTACTTCAATTGCATGGAACAAGGCAAATGCTTTTGGTACTTCAGCAACCAACTTGCAAAGTATTTGGAATGTTTATATGAAGGAAACAGGAACTGCACCTTCACCTACGTGGAGTAGCACAGGTTTTGCAACTCAATCAGCAGGTGCAACATTGGTTTACCAAAATCTTGCACAAGTAATTCCAACATCTATAGGTTTTATAACATTAACTCTAACTACACCTTTTGTTTATAATGGTGGAAATTTAGAAATTGGTTCCGAATGGAATTGTAGTCTTTTTGTTGGTTCACCAACAGATGGCGGTTTTACATGGAAACAAGATGCTGTGACCAACCAAGTATTTGGCGGTTCAAATTCAACTACAGCAATTACAATGGCTTTGCAAATTCAAAGACCACAGTTACAAATGACTTATACGCCAGGAGCTGGTTGTACAGGTGCTCCTGTAGCAGGAATAACTACAAGTTCTTCTGCTTCAATTTGTCCTTCAATTAACTTTAGTTTAGGTTTGTCAGGTGCAACTGCTGCTTCTGGATTAACATACCAATGGCAATCTTCTTCTGATGGGGTTAGTTATACTAATATCCCTTTGGCTACAAACCCTGGTTATTCTACCTCACAAATCACTGATACGTATTATCAATGTGTTATTATTTGTACAGGTAGTGGATTACAAGATATTTCTATCCCTGTTTTTGTAACGACAAATTCTTTTTTAAATTGTTATTGTACGAGTAATGCAACTAATTCTGCGGATGAGGAAATATTGAATGTATCAGTTGGTACTTTAAATAATGCTTCTACATGTGGCACAACAGGTGGGCCAGGTTCTATTCAAAGTCAATATTCTGACTACACTACACTAGTTCCAGCTCCAATATTGGCAGCAAGTGCAGGTTATTCTTTTTCTGTTCAAATTGGAACATGTGGAGGAAGCTTTACAAATGGCGTTAAAATATTTATTGATTATAATCAAAACGGACTTTTTACAGATCCAGGTGAAACAGTTTATACTTCAGCCGCTGGTACTGCAGGTCCGCATACAGAAATGGGTTCTTTCGTGATTCCAATGACTGCAACTGTCGGTTTAACTAAAATGCGTATAGTGAATGTTGAGACTGCAACAATGTCAACTATAAATTCTTGTGGTACATATACATGGGGAGAAACGGAAGATTATTTGGTGAATATTGCACCAGTTCCAACTTGTCCTCAACCTACCGCTTTATCTTTGTCAAGTGCTGATTTAACAACTGCAACATTGCAATGGACAGCTGGAGGCTCTGAAACAGAATGGCAAATTGAATATGGTCCAACTGGTTTTGCTATAGGTACTGGGACTTTAGTGTCTGCTCCTACGAACCCTTTCACATTAATTGGTCTGAACCAAAACTCTTTTTATCAAGCATACGTTCGTGGAATTTGTACACCTGGTGATTCATCTTACTGGGCTGGAGTTATTTCTTGGAATACATATAACCAAGATCAATATATGGAAGCTGACAACGCTTGTCCAGTTTCGAATTTTATTGATATTTCAGCTACAGGAATTGCTTTAAATACAACAGATGATTCTGAAGTAGGCGTTACATTGCCGTTTTCATTTTTGTATCAAGGTACTTTAATCAATGAAATTACTGTTGGAAATAATGGAGGAATTGTGCTTGGAACTTTGACAGGAGCTGTCAATTATACAATGGAAGCTGGAAATGGATTATATCCTTATGTTCAAGACATGAATACACCTTATGCACCTTTAGGAAACGTTTTTCATAAAACAATTGGAACAGCCCCTAATCGTCAATTTATTGTTATGTGGTCTGATGTTGCTCATTATTTTTCTTCTTTATTGACAGATGGAACTACTTTCGAAGTTATATTGGATGAGGCAACTCAAGAAATATATTTCGTGTATGAGGATGTAATTCATAGCCCTGGTACAGCAACTTATGATAACGGTGGTGATGCTGAAATTGGTGTTCGTGGATCAAATCAAAACATCAATGTTTCAATGGATAACAGCACTTATTTAGCTAACAATTCTTGTGCTCACTTTTATTACACAGATTGTCCAAAACCGACAGCCTTTACAATTACTTACCTTTTACAAGAGGAGATTGGATTTACATGGTCAGCTGGTTTAGCTGCAGAAACTGCATGGACAGTAATTTATGGTCCAGCTGGATTTGATCCACTAACAAGTGGTACAACAATTACAACTACTATGGCAGGAGCAGTGCTTCCAGGTTTAACTCAATTGACGCAATACGATGTATATATTTATGCTGATTGTAATGCTTCTCTTCAAAGTAATGGTTTGTTTGCAACATTTATGACAACACCGTTCTGTTCAAATCCAAGTGCAATTCTGAATACAAGTGCTGTAGATTCAATTTTTACAGCTTGGACTTGGGCTGAAAGTTCACCAGCATATCCTTCAACAGGTTTTAACATCCAATATGGAGCTGCAGGATTTGCGATGTATTCATCAGCAGGAACTGTAATCAATGCGGATAATAATTTAACAGATACAATTGCTAACAGTGCATTTTTAGCTGGAGGTGTTTACCAAGTATATTTACAAGCTGTTTGTGGAGCTGATACTTCATTGTATGTTGGACCATTTTCAATCACAATGCCAATAACGAACGATACAGTTTGTGGAGCAGAAGTTATCATGGCAGATGGAACTGTTTATACATTTAATAATACAGGAGCAACAGTATCAATAGGAGAAACAATCATTGCACCACCAGCAACTGGAGCTCAAACAACAACAGGTTGGATTAATTCAACATTGAACAATACAACATGGTTCAAATTCATTGCACCAGCTTCAGGAAATGTACGAGTAAATAATACAGCAATCAATTACGCTGGTCAATCCGCAGTTTATTCCTCAACAGGATGTAGTGATTTTGCTAATTTCACATTGATTGCTGCGAATGACAATGCCATAGGAGGAACGAGTGTTGCACCAAACTATACAGTTTGTGGATTGATACCGGGTGATTATTACTATTTATTAAATGATGGTAGTACAGCAACAGTAGGGAACTATTCATTATCAGTAACACCAATCAACTTAGAAGCTGGTTCGTTTACCAACATCGTGAATGTTTGTGCTGGTGATACAGTTAACTTATTTAATGGAATAACAGGAAATGATCAAGGAGGATTATGGACAGCTGAATTAGCATCTGCTGAAACAGGAATCACTGATAGTTTATTTGCTTCTGCAGGATTGGCTTTCCAAGTATTCAACTTCGAATACAGAATGACTGATGGATGTGCTTATGATTCGATTGTTGGACAAGTAGAGATTTATCAGCCTTCATCAGCTGGAAATGATGGTTCAATCACAGTTTGTAGAAATGAACCAGTAGATTTATTAGCTGGACTTTCTGGAAATGTTGATACACAAGGCTCTTGGTACGATCCAAGTAATAATTTGATGGCTTCTTCTTGGATTACTTCGAGTAACATTCCAGGAATGTTTAATTACGATTACATTACAGGAAACGGAGTTTGTCCAAATGATACAGCAAATGTTTTATTAACAGTTAATGGAGCATGTGATTACTTGGATATTCAAGAAATGTATTTTGGAACAATGACAATGTCTCCAAATCCAACAAATGGTTTGGTTTACATTTCTAATTCAGGATCTTCTGAAGTATTCAATTATGAAATAACAGATGTTGATGGACGTGTAATAGCAACGAAAACTGCTGCAATTAATGGCACCTCAATAACTGAAGTTAATTTAACAGGAAAAGTTTCTGGAATGTACATGATTCGCGTTTATAATGATAACGCAATGAAAGTATATAGAGTAATTCTTCAATAATAGTAATCAACCAAGAGTAGTTAGTGCTCTTGGTTATTTTAAATAAAATCAAATATGAAAAAATTAATATTAATTCTTATCGCTTTTGCAATGACTACCTTAGTCGCAAATGCCCAATGTACGAATACATCTGCCTTTGGGACAGCGACTGCGCCAGCTGCAGGAAGTGTAACGATCTCAACGTGCTCGTTTCTTTCAGAATATTCGACAATTAATGGGGTAGCAGCAGCAACAATTTATCAATGTACCGTTACTGGTGGTTATATTACAATTCACCAAGGAACCCCAACTGGACCTATTATTGCTTTTGGCGCAAGTCCTTTGAATTGGAATTCAACAGTTGCAGGAACATATTATGCACATTGGAACACGAATGCTGCTTGTGGATTGGCATCCGCATGTGTTACTTCTACAATTGCATATGTGAGCCCTGGTACTCCATGTATTGATCCAGCAGTTGCTGGAGCGACGGTTTCAACACCATCTATAGCTTGCCCAAGTCAAAATTTCTCTTTGACATTATCTGGTGCCTCTGTAGGATCTGGATTAACCTACCAATGGCAATCGTCATTAGATGGTGTTCTTTACACGAATATTCCATTAGCAACAAATTCTTCTTATACAGGAAATCAAACAGTGGTTACATATTATCAATGTATCGTAACGTGTGGCGCAGGTACTGCAGTTACATCTACACCTGTGTTAGTGACATTAAATACGTTTACAAATTGTTATTGTACAAGTAACGCAACAAGTACAGCTGACGAAGAAATATTAAATGTAACAGTAAGTACATTAAATAACAGCTCAACTTGTACTTCAACTGGTGGGCCAGGATCTATTCAAAGTCAATATTCTGATTATACTACGTTAGTTCCTGCTCCTATTATGGCAGCAAGTGCCACTTATAATTTGTCAGTTGGTATTGGAACATGTGGTGGGAATTTTAATAACATGACCAAAGTTTTTATTGATTACAATCAAAATGGCACCTTTACTGATCCGGGAGAAAATGTCTATGTTTCACCAACATTTACGAATGGACCCCATACGGAAATAGGAGCATTTACGGTTCCAGCTACTGCGACGGTAGGTATAACAAAAATGCGTATTGTGAATGTAGAAACTACGGTTGCTACTTCTGTAAATCCTTGTGGTACTTATACTTGGGGTGAAACTGAAGATTATTTGGTTAATATTGCGCCAGTCCCAACTTGTCCGCAACCTACAGCATTAGCATTGGTTACAGCAGATTTAACAAGTGCAACATTGCAATGGACAGCAGGTGGAACTGAAACAGAATGGGAAATTGAATATGGTCCAGTTGGTTTTGCTCTTGGAACAGGAACTACGGTGATTGTTAATACTCTTTCGCCAGCACCACCTTATATACTTACTGGTTTAACACCAAATTCATTTTATCAAGCTTATGTTCGTGGAATTTGTACACCAGGTGATTCATCTTATTGGGCTGGTTCAATTTCATGGAATACTTATGGTTTAGGTATCTATATGGAAGCGGACAATGCTTGTCCAGTTTCTGATTTCATTGACATTAGTACAACAGGATTATCTTATACAATGACAACAGGATCTATTGTTCCTTTAGTTGTTCCTTTCCCAATTCTTTATCAAGGAGTTTTGTATACAACAGCAACATTGGGTAATTCAGGAGCGATTCGTTTAGGAACTGCAATTGGAGCTATTTCAAGTTTCAATGCTACAATTAATGCAACTACTGCTACTGGCTTATATCCTTTCTGGGATGCACTACAAACGTCAGGAGCTGGTGTTTGGTCTGAAACAATTGGTGTTGCTCCAAATCGTCAATTTATTGTTCAATGGAAAAAGGATAACAGTGTTTTGAATAGTAACGACAATGTTAATGTTGAGTTGATTATTGATGAGGCTACTATGGAGATTTATTATGTTTATGATGACGTAGATTGTGGAAATCCTTTGTACAATAATGGTCTTAGTGCTACAATAGGTGCAGCTGGAACAAATCAAGACATTCTTATTTCTTATAACAATGCATCTTATTTGACAAATAATTCTTGTGCACACTTATACTACACAGATTGTCCAAAGCCGACAGCATTTACAATTACATATCTATTTCAAGATGAGATTGGGTTTACTTGGTCAGCTGGTTTAGCTGCTGAAACAAACTGGACAGTTATTTATGGTCCAGCTGGATTTGATCCGTTGACAAGTGGTACAACAATTACAACTACTATGGCAGGAGCAGTGCTTCCAGGTTTAACTCAATTGACGCAATACGATGTATATATTTATGCTGATTGTAATGCATCTCTTCAAAGTAATGGTTTGTTTGCCACATTTATGACAACACCATTTTGTTCAAATCCAAGTGCAGTATTAAATACTAGTGCAGTTGATTCTGTTTTCACTTCATGGTCATGGGTTGAAAGTTCAGCATTGTATCCATCTACTTCCTTCAATTTATCGTATGTTCCTTTTGGACAAAATGTTTATACAGGAACTGAAGTTCCAGTTGATAACAACTTTACAGATACAATTACTAACAGTGCCTTTTTAGCTGGCGGAGTTTACCAAATATATGTTCAAGCTGTTTGTGGAGTTGATACATCACTTTATGTTGGACCATTTTCAATCACGATGCCTTTAACAAACGATACAGTGTGTGGTGCAGAAATTATTATGGCTGATGGAACAGTTTATACATTCAACAACTCAGGAGCAACTGTTTCTATTGGAGAATCTGTAATTGCACCTCCAGCAACAGGAGCTCAAACAACAACAGGATGGATTAACTCTACTTTGAATAATACAACATGGTTTAGATTTATTGCACCAGCTTCAGGAAATGTTCGTGTAAACAACACGGCAATCAACTATGCTGGTCAATCGGCAGTTTATTCCTCAACAGGATGTAGTGATTTTGCTAATTTCACATTGATTGCTGCGAATGACAATGCCATAGGAGGAA
>JBILYS010000069.1:0-7226 GCA_044377625.1 Crocinitomicaceae bacterium | reverse complement strand
CTTATCCTTTTCGTAAGAGCTTTCTGTAAATTTTGATCTTTTAAAGAACCTCCACAGCTTGTTCTCTTTTGTGTCTTTCATTGCCATTGTAAGTTTCCACTTCGGGATACTTGTGACACCGTCAATGTTTAATTCTTTAATCCCAATTTTTTTACCCTTTTTGATATCAATCAAGAAAATTTCTGAGTTATTCATTAAGGTATCAGGTACTCGATTAATCTTTGCTGATACTGAATAATATCCCTTTTCTCTAAAGTATCCTTTTATCTGATTTTCTGTTTGATAGATTAAATTTTCTGTAATAGTTTTTCCAGAAAACAAAGCAATCTCTTCTCTTACTTTATCTGCTTCTCTTTTATTAACTCCCTTAAATTTGAAACGTGATAATTTGGGTCTTGGAACAACTCTTATTGTTAGATAAATCACACCCGCAACTTCTTTGTCTGCTAATATTTCTACATCAGAAAATAACCCTTCAGCCCATAAGTTTTTAATGGCTTTTGAGATTTTTTCGCCTGGGAGATAAATAGTTTGACCTTGTTTTAATCCAGCAATTAGTTTAATTGCTTGGTGATCAAAATTATCGGCACCTTCAATTTTTATTGGACCTACTTCATATTCTTTTGGTTTTTTAAAATCAATATCTAACCCTCCAATTGAAATAGGTCCAGATAGTGTGTCAATTTGCCCGAAAACAGCAGATACTGAGCACAAACAAAAAAGTAGGAATAGTATTTTCAATTTCATTTTATTTAGTTAATTGTTCAGATACCATTCCAAAACGTCGTTCTCTCGATTGAAAATCTAAAACAGCTTTGTATAAATCATCTCTTTTAAAATCTGGCCATAACACTTCGGTGTAATGAAATTCAGTGTAAGCAATTTGCCACAAAAGAAAATTACTTATTCTATGTTCTCCACTAGTTCTTATTAATAATTCTGGATCCGGGATATCTTTAGTGTTTAAAAAGCTGTTAAAAAGATCTGATGATATTTTGTCTATCGATAAATCATTTGATTTAACCTGTGCGGCAATCTTTTTTACTGCATCAATAATTTCCCATCGCGCACTGTAGTTTAGTGCAAGAACCAAATTTATTTCAGTGTTGTTTTTGGTTAATTCTATGGATTCTTGCAATTCGTCTTGACATGCTTGAGGCAGGCCTTCAATATCTCCAATGGTTAATAAACGAACACCAGTATCTGAAAGTTCTTTAATTTCATTCGCCAACGACTTGACTAATAAATCCATTAAACCATCAACTTCTTCTTTCGGGCGGTTCCAGTTTTCTGTAGAAAAGGCGTAAAGTGTGAGGTATTGGATTTTTAATTCCTTGGCAGCTTTTAATGTTTCTCGAATTGATTCTACTCCAAAATTGTGACCATACAAACGTAAATGCCCTTGTTTCTGAGCCCAACGACCATTGCCATCCATAATGATTGCAACGTGTTTCGGTGTTTTAGTAAGATCTATTTTAGATAAATAATCCATTCACAAATTTAGAATTAAGAACGAAAATAAACAATCAATCGTATATTTCAGTGTTCTCTTATAATGCTTAACATACCTTAACAAAAAAAAGAGGGAAATGGTAAACCAAATCCCTCTGTATAATAAGGTTAAATTTTCTTATTCGGCAAGAACAATAATTTTATTATTCAAGAGTTCAACAACTCCACCTTTAATAGCAACTCGAATCACTTTTGAATTTGAAGTATCATCAAGAATTAATTTACTTGTTCCTTCAGTTCTTTCAAATGACGAAACTAAATCTATTTTCACTTCTCCTTCTGCAAGTCCTGAGATAATTGGCGCGTGTCCATTTAAAACCTGAAAAAGTCCATTTAATCCAGGAAGAAGAACTGCATCTACCTCACCAGTAAATATTTTTGATTCAGGAGTTATAATTTCCAACTGCATATTTTTCGTTTTTGAATTGAAGAATACTTTTTAATTAAGCGTTCGCTTCCGACAACATTTTTTCTCCCGCTGCAACAACATCTTCGATTCCACCTTTCAAGTTAAAGGCTGCTTCTGGATATTTATCATATTCACCATCAAGAATTGCATTAAATGCTTTAATTGTATCCAGGATGTCAACCAAAACGCCAGGGATTCCTGTAAATTGCTCAGCAACGTGAAATGGTTGAGATAAGAAACGTTGAACTCTACGAGCTCTATGTACAATCAATTTATCTTCTTCAGATAATTCGTCCATACCAAGAATCGCAATAATATCTTGTAATTCTTTATATCGTTGTAAGGTAATCTTAACACGAGAAGCACAGTCATAATGTTCTTCACCAACTATTTCTCTTGTTAAAATTCGAGATGTTGAATCTAATGGGTCAACTGCAGGATAAATTCCTAACTCAGCAATTTTACGAGACAATACAGTTGTAGCATCTAAGTGAGCAAATGTATTCGCCGGTGCAGGGTCAGTAAGGTCATCTGCAGGTACATAAACCGCTTGTACAGATGTAATAGATCCATTTTTTGTAGAAGTAATACGCTCTTGCATTGCACCCATTTCAGATGCTAATGTTGGTTGATATCCTACTGCAGAAGGCATACGACCAAGAAGTGCTGATACTTCAGAACCTGCTTGTGTAAAACGGAAGATGTTATCAACGAAGAAAAGAATATCTTTTCCTTCTCCATCACCTTCTCCATCACGGTAATATTCAGCCATTGTCAATCCAGAAAGAGCAACACGAGCACGAGCACCAGGCGGCTCATTCATTTGTCCGAAAACGAAAGTAGCTTTCGATTCTTTCATTTCTTCCAAATCAATTTTATCAAGATCCCATCCACCTTCTTCCATAGAATGCATAAATGCATCACCATATTTGATAATGCCAGATTCTAGCATTTCACGAAGTAAATCATTTCCTTCACGCGTACGCTCACCAACTCCTGCAAAAACAGAAAGTCCACCGTGACCTTTAGCGATATTATTAATTAATTCTTGAATCAATACTGTTTTTCCAACTCCAGCTCCACCGAACAAACCAATTTTTCCACCTTTTGAATAAGGTTCAATAAGGTCAATTACTTTAATTCCTGTGAAAAGAACTTCTGTTGAAGTTGATAATTGGTCAAATTTCGGAGCTTCACGGTGAATTGGTAATCCATTTGAGTTATCAATTACATTGATACCATCAATAGCTTCACCAACTACGTTGAATAAACGTCCTTTGATTTGATCACCAATAGGCATTTTGATTGCACTTCCAGTTGAAGTAACTTCCATTCCTCTTCGGAAACCATCCGTTGAGTCCATTGAAATTGTTCGAACCGAATTATCACCAACGTGAGATTGAACTTCCAATACTACACGTGTGCCATCTGGCTTTCTTACTTCCAAAGCATCATATATATTTGGAAGAGCTACTCCTTTTTCGAAGTTTACATCAACAACAGGACCAATTACCTGTGAAACATTTCCTTTAATTCCCGACATTTAAGCGTCTTTTAATGTTGAATACTAAATAGTGGTAGACCCACTGATTTGAATTTGGGCGCAAAGTTACACCAATTATTTTAAGTTACAATATAGAATTGCGACATTTTTTTATGTTTCTCCACAAAAAAAATGATTAGAATTTTAGATGGCTCAGATTCTTTTTAACAAGAAAACGCACCGGCAAATAAGAAAACAACAAACTCAATGCAGATACTAGAAAAAGGATCAATATTCCGTCAGAAATCGTAATGTTTATTGGAAAGGCTTCGCCACCAGAATTAGGCATTGTAAGCAACGCGCTTTTGATTTGAAGTAAACAAACGCCATAACCCAAAAACAGGCCGATAAGTATTCCTTTTCCTGAAATTAGAAGTCCTTCAAAAAAGAAAATATTGAAGATTGTCTTTTTGTTTGCGCCATAACTTATCATCGTTTGGATGTTTTCCTTTTTCTCAACGAACAACATTGTTAAAGAAGCAATCAGATTAAAAGCCGCTAAAATGAAGATGAACAGTAAAATAATTAATACAATTATTTTTTCTGATTTACTCGTTTTATAAATTAACTCGTTTTTTTCATAATTCGTTTTAACACTGAAATTTGAACCAAGTAGTTCTGAAAGACTTGCTTTCACTGCTTCATTTTTAAATGAAGGATCAACATCGATATAGAGTGCAGTTATGTCCTTTTGATAATTAAGTATTTCTTTTGCCAAATTGATTGGCACAACAAGCTTGTCTGCGTTTACTTCTCGATTGAAATTCATTCTTCCGGAAATATCAATTAGTTTCGTGTTGAACGGATTTGATCCAATTCGAACTTTAGAATCGCGTTTAGGAACATAAAGTATAACTTGCTCATAACCTATGTTTTCTGGAATATATCCGCCTAGATTGTCTAAAAGTGTCGCTCCAATCAACCCAAAAGAATGGTCTTTATTTTCTATAAAAGGTTTTCCATCAACCATGTGATTTTTCATTCTTGCAATTTTCAAGAAAGAACTATCGACTCCTACCAATGAGGCATTTATAAATTTTTTCTCATGCTTAATTACAACTATCTCTTCAATCGCCTTTGAATAATTTACAACGCCACTAGTTTTTTGAATTGAAGCATAATCAATTAAATCTTCTGGAAAAGTTTTTCCAATCGTCGACCTGATGGTTATATCTGTGTCAAAATCAGAATATAATTTTTCAATCATTGATTCTATTCCGTTAAAAGCCGAAAGCAGAATGATTAAAGATGCCGTAATTATAGAAATGCCGACAACAGAAATTCGCGTGATTAGATTAATCACATTTTTCTTTCGTTTTGCCGAAAGATATCGTCTCGCTATAAAATAGGAAAGATTGATTATTTCTTCTTTAGCAATTCATCTATTGTCATCGCGTAATCAAGAGAGTCATCTATGAAAAATAATAATTCAGGAATTTTACGCATGTTTTTCAATCGTTTACCAACATCACCTCTGATTTTTCCAGTGTTAATTTTGATGTTTTCTAAAACTTCCTTTTTGTCTGGACCAGCAAAAATACTGATATAACATCTCGCTAATGATAAATCTGAAGTTACACGAACGATGGTTACAGTGACCATTGCGCCTAAACATATTTCTCGTGCATTGCGTTGAAAAAACATGGATAATTCCTCTTGAATTACACCTTCAATTTTATTTTGTCTGATACTACTCATGGTACAAAAGTAACAATTGTTACTGCCCGAATGAAAAGTTAGGGAAACAAAAACTTATCTTTGCCTTTCATGAAAGGAATTATTGAAATTTATCGTTACACGTTTTCTTATAAAGGACGCTCTATCCTAGTGATTTTATGTAACTTTTTGTTTGTACTTTTTAATTTATTATCTCTCGTTCTTTTTATTCCTTTCCTTCAATTAATTTTTGAACCAGCAGTTAAAGTATTAAATCTTAAAGAACCATCTTGGAGTGGTGGATTATTTGATTTAGGCGGTTATGTGAAGGATTATTACAATTATTTCATGCAAAAGATGGTCAATGAAGACCCAAAACAGGCTTTGTTGTTTGTTTGTTTTTCTGTATTTGCAGCGTTTTTACTAAAAAACCTCTTTCGTTATGGTGCAATTTGGCACCAATCCGAATTAAGGATGGCTGTAGTGCGAGATGTACGAAACAAACTTTTTAAAAAAGCCTTAATCTTGCCTTTATCTTTTTATAACAATGAACGCAAAGGGGATTTAATGGCTCGAATGAATAGTGATGTTGGAGAAATTGAAGTTGCGGTAATCAGTATGTTAGAATTGTTGTTTAGAGAGCCTATTGCAATAGTAATAAATGTTTCAGCGTTGATATACTTAAGTCCACAATTGACTCTAATTTCATTTATTTTGCTTCCAGTAACTGCCTTTGTTATTTCTAGAATAGGAAAAAGTTTAAAAAGAACTGCAAAAAAAGGACAAGAGCAAATGGGGTTTTTATTTTCTGCAATGGAAGAAGGTTTAGGAGGAATAAGAATTATAAAAGCTTTTAATGCTGTTCCCCAAGTATATAATTCTTTTGAAAAAATAAATCTAAATCACCAACAATTAATAACGAAAGCATTTCGAAAACGAGACCTTTCTCCTATTTTGAATGAAACGTTAGGTGCTGCTGTTATGCTAGGATTGGTATGGTTTGGAGGGTCAATGATCTTAGATGTGAACAGTTCACACCATTTAACAGGAAAAGTATTCATCACGTTTATTATTATGTTTTCTCAATTATTGAGACCAATTCAAGGGATTTCAACATCATTAGCAAATCTTAATAAATCAAAGGCATCGCAAGATCGCATAAATGAAATATTAAATGCAGACGAAAAGATAATTGAAGCCCCAAATCCAATTTCTTTAACTGAATTAAAAGAAGAAATTCGCTACGAAAATGTTTCTTTTAAATACAAAGAGGAATTCGTGTTAAAGAACATTAATCTTACTATTGCAAAAGGGAAATCAATTGCACTAGTTGGAGAATCAGGAAGTGGAAAATCTACCCTCGGTGATTTATTGCCTCGGTTTTATGATGCGACAGAAGGAACAATTTTTTTCGATAATATTCCAATTAAAGAATGTTCAATTAAAGACTTGAGAAACCACATTGGAATAGTTTCTCAAGAATCAATCTTATTTAATGTTTCAGTAAGAGAAAACATCGCTTTCGGCATGCTTGATTCAACTATCGAAGAAATTCAAGAAGCAGCAAAAATTGCCAATGCGCATGAATTTATCATGAATTTAGAGAATGGCTATGAAACGAATATTGGTGAGCGTGGCAACAAACTTTCTGGGGGCCAAAAACAACGTATCAGTATCGCAAGAGCAATATTAAAAAATCCAAATATTTTGATTTTAGACGAGGCGACATCTGCATTGGATACCGAATCAGAAAAGTTGGTGCAAGATGCATTAGATCATTTAATGAAAGATAGAACGTCAATAATAATTGCACACAGATTAAGCACCATACGTAATGTTGACGAAATTATCGTTTTATCCAAAGGGGAAATAAAGGAACGAGGAACTCATTCAGAATTAATGGCCATAAAAGGAATGTATTACAATCTTTGCTCGTTGCAAGGAATGTCTGAATAAATCAACTCACTTAAAATTCATGTAGTCTTCTGGATTGACAGCACTTTGATTATACCATAATTCAAAATGTAAATGTGGACCTGAAGTGTTTTCACCAGTATTTCCAACAATTGCTATTGGATCACTCATTTGTACTTTTGCCCCTATTTT
>JBILYS010000167.1:0-4837 GCA_044377625.1 Crocinitomicaceae bacterium | reverse complement strand
TAGAATCAGCAGTTTTTCATCCGAATTTGAATCATTCATTGTACTAGGACGTTCATCTTCGATACCCCCAAAAACGGAAGTTAAATCCGATTTTATTTTCCAGTTAGAAGGAACGATTAGCGTAACTCCTCCAAAGACACAGGTAATATCAATTATGGCTTCACCAGTAAAATCAGCCTGAGCAAGATTTATTTCATTTCCACCAAAAACACTTGTAATGTGTGCCCCTTTAAAGTTTTTAGTCACAACTCTTTTTGTTATACCACTAAAAAAAGCAGAGGAATTCGTAAAATCATCTGATGGAATATCTTTGAATTCAACAGGTTCTACTGCACATTTTTTTTTTCCAAATAAAGCTGTGTTTTTCAAAATCATGGATAGTCCAACAGCAATGATTACGATTGGCCAAATGTAATCGGTGTCAATAATTTTTGGGTACCAATCATTTAATAAAGACAAAGAACCTATAAGAATTAAAATATATGCTGATGTTTTTTTGAAATTATGTTTGATCAACATCACTGTTCCAATTGCAATTAAAATCATCTCCCAAGAAAGAAGATAAGAAGGGATTGGAATCCCAGATCTACTCAATAAAATTAATGTTCCAGCAGCTATTACTAATAAACCGCCTAACATTTTAGACTTCCGTTGATTCTTTTCCCAGTTTTCGTCCATGACTAAATTTTTATTCCACTTTCTCATATCGTTTTTTTTGTCAAACTTAGGTTCAAAATCCTGAGTCAAAAACAACGAATAGGTGAAATGTAGCTATTTTTCGGTGAATGGTGGTAATGTAAATTCAAAAGTCTCGTAAAAATAAAACGAGACTTTTCAAAATAGAAATATTAATCTCAGTTCGATGATTAATTGGAACTGAGAGGAGTTGTTTGAATATTAGTTTATTCACTTAAATAATCGAGAATGTTTGATTCGCCCTTTTCATAAATCACATTTGAACGGCCAACAATTAATGGGTCAATCTTACCAATTAATTTAGCGGACTTATTATCGTAAGGAAATTTCTGTAAAATGTAGCGCATTGCATTGAGTCGAGCTCTTTTTTTACAATTTGATTTAACAACCGTCCAAGGAGAATCGGAAGTATCGGTATAGAAAAACATCTTTTCTTTTGCTTCTGTATATTGTTCCCATTTGTTTAATGATGCTTTATCGATTGGAGATAGTTTCCACTGTTTAAGAGGATGTGTTTCCCGATCCTTGAATCTTTTAATTTGCTCATCTTTACTTACTGAAAACCAAAATTTGAACAAATAAATTCCACTTCGAACTAAGTTACGTTCAAATTCAGGAACTTCCCTCATAAATTCCATGTATTCCTCATCTGTGCAAAACCCCATAACGCGCTCTACACCTGCGCGATTAAACCATGAGCGATCAAATAATACAATTTCACCTTTTGTTGGTAAATGCTTCACATAACGCTGGAAATACCATTGCCCTTTTTCCTCATCTGAAGGTTTTTCAAGAGCAACAACTCGCGCGCCACGAGGGTTTAAATGCTCCATAATTCGTTTAATTGTGCCTCCCTTTCCTGCTGCATCGCGACCTTCAAATAAAATTATAACGCGGCTACCTGACTCTTTTACCCAAGCTTGAAGTTTTAGTAATTCTACCTGTAAATCATATTTTTGTGTCTCATAATTTTTACGAGACATTAAATTCTTATATGGATAACCTCCGTTTCTCCAATCATCAGAAAGAACATCGTCTGGATTGCGTCTTAAAACACCTTTAAGCTCATCCTCTTTAAGCAATAGCTCAAGAATTTCTTTTTTTTCCTGTTTGGAATAATTATGTAAATAATCGTTGGCAATTTTCTTTTTATCTAAAGAGCTTGAATTTAATTTATTTTCTAGAACAACAGCTTCTTTTGTGAGTTTTGATCCAATCTTTCTGTTTACAGTATTTGCTTTTGCTTCTAATTCTGTCTCTCCTCCAAAAACATCTCCTTCAGATACTTTTCTAGTTTTGTTGCTTAGAGCTGTTTTTGTGTCAATTATATTTTTTTTAGCCATTTTTATTTATTAGAAATAAGAAGTATTAAATTTAAATAGTTAATTGATAGAAAACAATTTATTGACAGTGTATTAACATGATTTTTGTCATGAATTTATATGATTTGACTTTTTTTATTCAGTAAGAACCGACTCAGATTGAAAACAAAAACCCCGCTCAAAAATAGATGAACGGGGTCTTTTTTAGGACTAGTCCTTGTTATCTTTACTATAACGTTCCTCTTTTTTCTTGTTCTCTTTCGATAGATTCAAAAAGTGCTTTAAAGTTTCCTGCGCCAAATCCTTTAGCTCCCATTCGTTGAATGATTTCAAAAAATAGGGTAGGGCGATCTTCAACTGGTTTTGTGAAAATTTGCAATAAATACCCTTCTTCATCTGCATCGATCATGATTGCAAGACTTTGTAATACCTTCAAATCCTCTTTCATCATGTCCATATGAACACCTAAACGGCCTGGAATTTCATCATAATAAGCTTGAGGTGGAGCTGATAAAAATTCAATTCCTCGTGCTCTTAATTGTCTAACAGACTCAATAATATCATCTGTTGCAACAGCAATGTGTTGTGCACCTGGACCTTCATAAAAGTCTAAATATTCTTCAATTTGAGAACGTTTTTTCCCTTCAGCTGGTTCGTTTATTGGGAATTTGATACGTCCATTTCCATTTGACATAACTTTCGACATCAAAGCAGAATATTCTGTATGAATTTGTTTGTCATCAAAAGACAAGAAATTTACAAATCCCATCACATCTTCATACCATTTCACCCATGTGTTCATTTCTCCCCAACCTACATTTCCAACCATGTGGTCAATATATTTTAAACCAATTGGTGTTGGATTGTAATCTGATTCCCATTTTTCAAATCCTGGTAAAAATTGACCTTTATAGTTTTTACGTTCTACAAACATGTGAACTGTTTCGCCATAAGTATAAATTCCAGCAGTTACCACTTCGCCATTTTCATCGCTTGTTGTAGTTGGTACTTGATATGATTTTGCTCCTCTTTGAGTTGTTTCTTCCCAAGATTTCTTTGCGTCTTCAACCCATAATGCTATTACTTTCACACCATCACCATGTTTTTTCACATGTTCTCCAATAGGAGATGAGCTGTTCAATGCAGTTGTTAAAACCAATCGAATTTTGTCTTGTTTTAGAACATACGAAACGCGATCTGTCATTCCTGTTTCTAATCCAGCATATGCATGCGATTGAAAACCAAATGCTGTTTTGTAAAAGTGGGCTGCTTGTTTCGCATTACCAACATAAAACTCTACATAATCTGTACCTAATAATGGTAGAAAATCTTGAGCTCCTTCAAATATTTTTTCTAAACCGTATTCTACGCTTTTTACTTCTTTACTCATATTTTTATTTTTAGTGCCGACTTTCACATCGAACGTCTATAAATTTAATTATTTTTTTTCGAAATGAAATTAATGTTCGCTTTCTAACCAACTTTTATAATAGTCTTGGAATTCAATTCCTAATGCAGCTTTTGTCATTTTTAATGGCTTAAAAGTGTCAACCATAACAGCTAATTCCTGAGTTTCTTTCTTTCCAATACTTCTTTCATAAGCTCCAGGGTGAGGTCCATGAACCAATCCAGCTGGATGCAAGGTTATCTGACCATGTTCGATGTTATTTCTGCTCATAAAATCACCGTCAACATAATACAATACTTCATCCGAATCAATGTTACTATGATTGTAAGGTGCTGGAATTGCATCTGGATGATAATCGTACATCCGCGGAACAAACGAACAAACAACAAAACCTGCTGTTTCAAAAGTTTGGTGAATTGGAGGTGGTAAATGCACACGTCCAGTTATCGGCTCGAAATTATGAATCGAAAACGCATAAGGATAATTATAACCATCCCATCCTACGATGTCAAATGGATGTGTTGCATAAATGTAATCATACAAAACATCTTGTTTTTTAATGCGAACTAAAAAATCACCTATTTCTGTATGTGTTTCTAATTCATGAGGTGGACGAATATCTCTCTCGCAAAATGGAGAGTGCTCTAACAATTGGCCAAACCAGTTTCTATATCGTTTTGGAGTGAAAACTGGACTGAAAGACTGAACTATAAATAATCGATTATCTTCACTATTGAATTGAAATTGATAGGTCATTCCTCTTGGAATAACAAGATAATCACCATAACTGAAATCGATATTTCCCAATTGAGTCCTAAGTTTTCCTTCACCTTTGTGAATGAAAATTATCTCATCTGCATCTGCATTTTTGTAGAAATATTCAGTCATTGATTTCTTTGGAGCAGCTAATTCTATGTAGCAATCAGAATTAACCAACATTGGAACACGACTTTCTAAATAGTCATCTTTTGGTTCAACCTTGAAGCCCATCAAACTGCGCATCGTCAGATTAGTGTCAGATGCAATTTCTGGAGCGATATTCTTTTGACCTTTGAAATCCTTAACAATTGTAGGCGGATTCAAATGATACATCAATGCAGACATTCCATCGAATCCAGCGGTGCCAAATAATTGTTCATGGTATAATTTACCGTTCGGCTGTCTGAAAACAATGTGACGTTTATGTGGGATTGTCCCTAATTTATGATAAAATGGCATAATAGTTTAATTTTAATAGTTTAAAAATGGATCTTAAAAACTTTAATATCATTCGGGATTCCGCTTGATCATGAATTTCAGGAAAATGGTTAATTCTATCCACATATTATTTTGATGAAAAAACAAAAATAGGCTTGTTGATGAAACAAAAACATGACAATTATCATGATTTAATAAATGGTAATTTATTTTT
>JBILYS010000408.1:0-7332 GCA_044377625.1 Crocinitomicaceae bacterium | reverse complement strand
TCTACCATAATTTGGAACTTGTGGGTCTTCATGTAATGTTTTTCCTAAACCGTGACCTACCAAATCTCTAACAACACCATAACCATGTTTTTCAGCATGTGTCTGAATTGCCCAGCCGATGTCTTCGATTCTATTAGCAACTGTGCATTGTTCTATTCCCAAGTACAAACATTCTTTTGTTACTTGAAGTAATTTTTTGATTTCAGGTTTTACATTTCCAATTTCAAAGGTGTACGCATGATCGCCATAGTAGCCTTGAAAAACAGATCCACAATCAACAGAAACGATATCTCCATCTTCAAACGGACGGTCCGTAGGCAGACCATGAACTACTTGCTCATTAACAGAAATAAGCAATGTACTCGGACAGCCATAAAGTCCTAAAAAACCAGGAATTGAATTTTGAGAACGAATATAATCTTCCGCCATTTCATCCAAAAATTTTGGAGTCACGCCAATGTTAATTTCTTCAGCTACTTTTCCAAGAGTTCTACTTACAACTTGCGCTGCTTCACGCATGATTTCAATTTCTTCTAAGCTTTTATAAATTATCATATTTCGGTTGAAGGTTTTCATTTCGTGCGCAAAGATACGAAGGATTTGGAATATATAATTCAGAATTCCTCCCGATGTATCGGGATCCCAAATAAAAAAGGCTTCCCAATTTGAGAAGCCTTTTAATCTATTTTAATTAGCCTTTTTATTAAGCCAATACTTCTTTTACTTTATCTGCTGCTTCTTGCAAAAGAACGGCAGAGTGAACATTCAATCCCGATTCGTCAATTAAACGTTTTGCCTCAACAGCATTTGTTCCTTGTAAACGAACGATAATTGGAACAGGAATAGACCCCATATTTTTGTATGCATCAACAACACCTTGAGCAACACGGTCGCAACGAACGATTCCTCCAAAGATATTGATCAAAATAGCTTTTACATTTGGATCTTTCAAAATAATGTGGAATGCTTTTTCAACACGTTCTGCATTTGCAGTTCCTCCTACGTCCAAGAAGTTAGCAGGATTACCACCTGAAAGTTTAATAATGTCCATTGTAGCCATTGCTAAACCAGCACCATTTACCATACAAGCAACGTTTCCGTCTAATTTCACAAAGTTTAATCCAGCTGCGTCAGCTTCAACTTCTGTTGGATCTTCTTCTGTTTTATCGCGCATCGCCAAATAGTCTGGGTGACGGAACAAACCGTTTCCATCCATCGTTACTTTTGCATCAACAGCGATTATTTTATTGTCAGATGTTTTTAATACTGGATTGATTTCAAACATTGAAGCATCAATTCCATCATATGCTGCGTATAAAGCAAAAATGAATTTTGTCATTTGCTTCAAAGCTTCACCTGATAATCCTAGATTAAAAGCAATTTTACGTGCTTGAAATCCTTGTACTCCATAACGTGGATCAATAAATTCTCTGTGAATAAGCTCAGGTGTGTGTTCAGCAACATGTTCAATATCCATTCCACCTTCAGTTGAATAAACAATTACATTTCTTGCTTGCTCACGGTCCAAAAGAACTGACATGTAAAATTCAGAAACTTCCGATTCTCCAGGATAATAAACATCTTGAGCAATTAAAACCTTATTTACCTTTTTACCTTTTCCGTTTGTTTGTGCTGTAGTTAAGTGTCCACCAAGGATACCTTTTACAGTGTCTTCAATTTTATCAATTCCTTTTGCAAGAACAACTCCATGAGAACCAGTCTCTTCAACTGTTCCTTTACCACGTCCACCAGCGTGAATTTGCGCTTTAACAACGTACCAACTTGTACCTGTTTCTTCGGTTAACTTTTTAGCTGCAGCAACTGCATCTTCAACTTTGTCTACAACAATTCCTTCTTGGATTGCAACTCCGTAGCTTTTCAAAATTGATTTACCTTGATATTCGTGTAAGTTCATTCTATGATTTTTAAAGTGAGGTAAAAGTATAGTTAATTGATAAAAATTTCAATATTAATTTGACATATTTTAAAAGTAGTTAAGAACGCGTATTTTTCCAAGAGCTAATAATCTGTCTTGAAGCGTATTCTTTCTTATCTCGTTCCTTAATTGAATCCCAAATTTGATTGATACCATGTTGCAAAGCATCTTTTTCTTCTTCCATTGAAGTGTACATAATCTTAGGATCTTCAAAGTAATGTTTCACGAAATTTGTATCAAACTTACCAGAACGAAAGGCTTCATGTTTCATAACATATTTCCCAAAATCCAATGTTGTTTTCAATCCTGAGATTTGATAATTATCAATTGCTTTTATTGTTTTTTCAATAGCTTCTTCTCGTGTCTTTCCCCAAACGACTAATTTGGCAATCATTGGGTCATAATAAATTGGGATAGCCATTCCTTCAACAAAAGCATCATCTACTCGAATACCTTTACCTGTTGGAATGCGGTATCTTTTCAACGTTCCAATATCCGGTGTAAATCCGTTAAGTGTATCCTCTGCATATACTCTCACTTCAATAGCGTGACCATTAATTGAAAGTTCATCTTGAAGTTTAGGTAATTTCTCTCCACGAGCAACACGAATTTGCCATTCAACTAAGTCTAATCCAGTAATTTCTTCTGTAACAGGATGTTCAACTTGTAAACGCGTATTCATTTCTAAAAAGTAAAATTTCATATTGGCATCAACAAGAAATTCAACTGTTCCTGCACCTTCGTAATTACAAGCTTTACAAACAGCCACTGCTGCTTCTCCCATTTCTTTTCTAAGAGCTGGCGTTAAAACAACACTTGGTGCTTCTTCTACTACTTTTTGATGTCTTCTTTGAATAGAACATTCGCGTTCAAACAGATAAACTACATTACCTAGACTATCAGCGAAAACTTGAATTTCAATATGTCTTGGTTCAAGAACAAATTTCTCAATAAATACAGCGTCATCTCCAAAAGAAGAACGAGCTTCGCCTTGAGCCATGCGCATTTGTTCAATAAATTCTCCTGAATTTTCTACTAAACGCATTCCTTTTCCACCACCACCTGCAGAAGCTTTGATCAAAATTGGATACCCAATTTGCTCTGCAATAAGAATTGCTTCATCTACATCTGTAATTGCTTCATCCACTCCAGGTACTAAAGGAACATTGTAGGATTTGACAGCCTGTTTTGCACTCAATTTATCTCCCATCAACTCCATTGATTCAGGAGATGGGCCAATCAGTTTCATTCCAGCATCTTTAACTTTTCGAGCAAAATTTGCGTTTTCAGATAAAAAACCATAACCTGGATGAATAGCATCAACATTTAATTCTTTACAATAGTCTAGAATTAAATCTTGTTTTAAGTAGCTTTCTGAACTTGGACTTTCTCCAACGTAAACAGCTTCATCAGCTTCTAAAACATGCGGTGAATTTCGATCTGCATCAGAATAGATTGCAACACTTGTGATATTCATTTTTTTTAGAGTTCGGATTACACGTCGTGCAATTTCTCCTCTATTTGCAATTAGAACTTTTTTCATTCTATTATTGATACTTAAGGTAGTTTTATTTTACCGTAAAAATACAGAATTGATTTTAAGTAAAAAACAATTTAATTAGAAGATTTAGGATATTTTCATTTTATTCTTTGGAACAATAAATTGAATAGAATGGTCCAATGCCAATGGAATTGGAGTTTGTCTTTTTTTACGTTTAACTGGGTATTTTTTGTTTTGTTTTTTTCTAAATACATCTAAGAAATGCTGTGCGAGTTTGAAATTATCAAAATTATCATAATCCTCTTGATAATGCAGCCCTGCTCCTTGAGTAAAAGGACCAAGTTGTTTATTCTGAATTACAGAATAGTCATTTGATTCATTGAAAATATTTACTCTGAAAGTACCACTTTCATTCAAGAGATAATCTAAACTAACATCTCCAATTAAAGCACTTTGATTTTGTTGATCAACAGTATTGTTTTCTACACCAAAACTTCCAGTAAAAATTAATCGGTCATTTAAAAAGCCTTTTGAAACCCCAAATTCATAGGAGTTTTCTCCTGTAAGTTTATCAGAACCTAAATTCACATTTAATTTATAATCTTTTGAGACCATTGCTAACATTGAATTGATTTGATTCGTAACCAAATCTAATGCTGCAGACCCATTGGCAGCTGCACTACCTGTTAATGGTTGAAATTTTTTCCATAATAACAACGAAAAAAATTGACGATTTAATTCAACTGGGTCATTTGTAATTCTCGCTAATAAGGTTTTGTCTGTTTCACTGGCTTTTGGAGCTTTTATATCAAAACCAATACTAGGTTTCATTAATGATTCCGTAAGACCCAAATAACATAAAACTTTTTGATTCGTTCCTTTCCCTGTGCCTTGTAATTGATCTGGAGCTATTTCTGCTAAATTGGCATTGACTTCATAATAGGTTTTTAAATCTAGAACTGCATTATAAGGATCCCCCGTCCATGCGATTGTTCCTCCTTCAACAATATGGAATGGTTGTTTTATTGGACCCAGAGCAAAATTATATAAACCATCTTTTACTTGAAAAGTACCATCCATAGTTAAATCACCCAAATTATCAAGTTTTATTGCAATATCACCACTCCCTTTTGTGGATATTTCATCACCTGTTTGTTCGTTGAATATTATTTTTAATTGAGCATCAGGGGTAACTCTAAAATTTAAATTTAAATCAACACCCGTAAAATCTATTTTCGCTGGATCAATTGAAACAGATTGATCTTTTTTCTTGAAAGTAATGAAGCTTTCTTCTTCATCCAATTCAGCAGCGCCATACATAGGAAATATTACAGTCGTTCCTTTTCCTGTTTGAAGATCTACTGTTATTTCAATATTATCAGCGTATCCAAAAATGTCCGCAGTCCCCGTTACATAGGCTTTTCCATAATAATAATCACCCTCCTTGTATTTAGTATTCAAAACCATGAATTTATCAATTGGTTTACTCGCGTTAAATCCAAATAGTCCCCCTTCTTCTTTTATAATGTCATTTTCTAAATCAAATTGCAGGTCAAAATTCCAATCTTTATAATTTTCATGATATACAGAGCCTATTAAGTCGCCGGTGTTCCCATCTTCGTCTAAAACGGGCATATTATCTATGTAAAAACCATATTCGTCAACAGATATTTCACCATTAAAACCAAAATTCACTCCTAAAATTTCAATTTTTGCATTACCACCAACGAGCTCAATGTCTCCATCTAATTTTGGTGAATCTGGTGTCCCTGTAACTTTTAAACGGCCATCAATAACTCCCTTTATATTATTGACAACATCTGGATCCATAAAGGCATTCGTGAATTGAAGGTCCGTTTGATCAAAAAGTAAATTGAAATCTAAATTTTCTGTTTCACGATCTAGAAAATAATTACCGTCAAATTTGAAAGTTTGATTTCCTTTATAAAGTAAATCGCCTATCAAACCGACACTTTCTCTAGCTTTATTCCATTCGGATTGGAAAAACACATCACCAACTTCTTCATTGTTAATGTAAAGGTCTTGAATCGTCGCATCACCCATATAATTAAGGTTTGTGTAGGGATTTGAAATATTTCCCCAACCATTAATTAGTCCTTTCATATTAATATCTGCACCGATAAGAACGCCTAATTCTTTCAAATCGATATCATTAATTTTGAAATTGAGTTTATCGAGATCATTTCGCGAAAGACAGCCATCTATTGAAATGTATTGTTTGTTGCGTTCAACTTTGAATTTAGAAATATGAAGTTCATTTTCCGCAATAGAAAAATCGGATTGGTTTTCGATTTCCCAGCGTTGGTCATTGATACTAAAATAGGAAGGACGTAAAGTGAAATGAAGATTTTTATTGTCAATTATTGATGTTTCCCATAATATCATTGATTCATTCAACGTATTAGGATTCCATGATAATTCAGAAATAAGTGAATTTTGTTTTCCTCCAGTTTTAAAGTGAACATTATCGAGTGAAATGGAATCGTTATAAATAAATTTATCTACAGAATAATCCGCAGAGATTTCTGTAGACGTTAGTGTTTGACTCAAATCAATTCCCTCAAATACCATTGTTTGATAAATGATTTTCGAAGAATTTAAATCCATGAAAAAATCTTCTTTTAATCCACGGTAATGGCCAATTAAAGAGGTTCCTGATGAAACATTAATATCGGGGGCAAAAATTGCTAAGAAATTATTCAAATCTTTCGCCACAATAGAATATGTAAAATCACTTTTAAAAGAACTCGGTTTCTTTCTCACAACTTTATCCTTCACAATTGATGGAAAAACTTTCACGAACTGATCAGTAAAATCAGAAAGAAGTGTTGCGAAATTAATTTTTCCTTTTAATGAGACATCAGCAACAGCACTTTTTATCGTAAACTCGTCTTGAATTGCTCCCCTTAAAACAGATACCGTTAGGCTTGGAATTACAATTTCTCTTAATCCTTCAGTATATATCAAAGTATCCATGGTAATGTAACCCGACATGCTATTGGTTGTTTTACCAGTAATATTTACGGTAAAACTTGATATCAAAGTTGTACTATCCGATTGAGTTATGTTTAAATTGTCAAGAATCGCTTTGGTAAGGTCGACTGTGAATTTCATGTGCTGATTTCCATTGAAATCAATAAAACCTTTATAAACAAGATTTAGATTATCATCTTTCACGTCTATTTTTGCCATAAAAATATTATCAATAAAGCTACCATTTGAAATATCGATATTGTTATAGGCGTAATCCATGTAATCAAATCTATTGACGTGACCTTCCATGAAATTGAAATGGATATCCGAAATTGAAAATGCTTCTCCCGATAAGAAAAAAGTTCCATCTACAACACCAAAGTTGCGATCATTCAAAAATTTACCTAATTGGAATGTTTCAATTTTCACATCATATTTCGATGCTTCAGATTTCTCGAAAAAATAGGAATTGTTTTGCGGGTTTTCGGTAAACATTATACCGTTGTCGATTTTCACTTTACCGAGGTTCGTTTTTACATAATCTGCCGCAATAACAAACTGCGAATAAAAACCGTCTAAACGTACATCTTTTGCTTGAAAATATCCCAATCGCTCAAGATATTTATCAAAACTCAAGTACTTTTCGTCAGCAGAAACAGGTAGTTTTATTTTCTTTAAATCATTTAGAGAAACATAAGCATAATCAATATTTTCATTGAAAAAGGCTTTGTTTAATTCGTTGAAATTTGGTAAATTAAGTGTTCCTTGAATTAGTGTCTTTTTACCTACGCGTAAATCAAGATTACTTATTTTAAGATTGTCTACTTTGTTGTTAACCTTGCCTTTTACATAAACTATTTCATCCATTCCCTCTAGATTATGAGCAAAATAGGACACGTCC
>JBILYS010000400.1:0-2501 GCA_044377625.1 Crocinitomicaceae bacterium | reverse complement strand
GTCAAGTTTGTAAAGAAAGTATAATTGTCTAATGCTTCAGTATTGAAAAGTGAATCTATAAAACTCAACTTTGTTCTCAATTCAATTTCCATTCCATAATCTACTGCGTTTGCAACATTTCTATATGTATATGTTCTAGACCCTGAACCACCAAAGAAAACCGTGTTTTCAATCGGGTTTGTGAAATCTTTGTAAAAGAACGAAGTAGAAATGATTTGTCCATTACCTGGATAATATTCAAATCGTAAATCTAAATTCGTAATTTCTGATGGTATCAATGTATCATTTCCCACGACTGCTGATGAGGAATTAAAATCATAAAAAGCGAATGGCGCTAATTCTCTAAAATCTGGTCGAGCAACTGTTCTGGATGCTGCGCCACGTATATTGATTTTTTTATTCGGTGAATACGTTAAATTTATTGAAGGTAAATAACTTAAAGTAGTGTTATCAATCGTCACTGTATCGCCTCCGTATGTCAACGAGTTTAATTTTTGATTGAAATTTTCAACTCTTAACCCATAAACTGCCCTGATTTTTGTTCCAAACTTTTGATCTGTCATTAAATATCCAGCATGTAAATTTGTTGAAGCAGTGTATGAATCAGAAGGATTTGTCGTTTCTCCTAATTTGAAACCTGCTGCATTTATATTTTCACTTGAAAAAATAGAATCTTGAGGTTGATATAAAAGATCATAGTTGAAAAGTGAAGGATTGTTAACTGCATATCCAAAAACGCGGGCATCAAATGTTCTTGATTTAAGTGAACCTGCATAACCTACTTTTATCAAACTTTTTTGATTCATCATTTTATAAGGAATAGTTATTTCAGCTAAGCCGGCAAATAAATCTTCGTTCAAATCAGAGAAAAAGCGTCCTGCATAGTCTGGTGAAGGAGATCCAAATGGCACATAAGCAGTAAAAACAGAATCTGCAATATTTCCTTGTGGTGTTCTGTTTTTTGTATAAAGCATTCTTTTCAAATTTGGAACAGCGGATTGGGTTTTACTGTAATTTAATCCCCATTTAAGTTTAATTTTTGACTTTTCCAATAGGTGATCTCCAGAAAGTTGAGAAGAAAGCATTTGGCTACTTGTATATTGTTGCGTTGTTGCGGAAACAATTTGATCGGCATCAATATTTTCGCCAGTTCTTTTTATAACTTGATCTGTAGAGTTATTACTGAACATGTTTTTGAAAGTTATTTTATTGTTTTCACCGATTTTGTAGGCAAAGTTCAGCATCGCTCCCCATGTAACATTTTCTCTATAGGTTGCGTCGTTGTAATCGAAAAGTATTGATCCATCATCATTAAAATCTCTACGCGTTACATCTAAAAATCTTCTGTTATAGTTATAGGTCAAACCGCCAATAAAACCAAATTCATTCTTTTTAAGTTTTAAGTTTTTTGCAAAACCAATTTGATAACTTTGACCTAATGGTGATGATTTTTTTGTGTCAATTCCCCAATCGTTCGAGAAAATTTTGCTGTTCTCAAATTTTGTAGCAGGGTTTGAAAGAAGTGGCTTAAATTCTGATGTACTTAATATGTCGGATGGTAATGCTCGGTCAGAAGCTCCTAATCCAATC
Source organism: Crocinitomicaceae bacterium (assembly GCA_044377625.1). Lineage (GTDB taxonomy): Bacteria > Bacteroidota > Bacteroidia > Flavobacteriales_D > Crocinitomicaceae > M0103. The sequence goes on along the minus strand of JBILYS010000400.1, from coordinate 911 downwards.
CAATCGTTTTTACTCCCTTGATATGTTGAATATTCCTTGAAAGTTGATTGCGAATTGAAATTTGTTCCCGCAGTAACTGAAATAAAATCTTTTTCAGGAACGTCTTTGGTATTGATTTGTATAACGCCTCCAGCAAAATCTCCAGGTAAATCTGGGCTTGCAGTTTTGAAAATCAACATATTGTCTAACATAACAGAAGGAAATATATCAAAAGAAAATGCTTTTTTATCTGCCTCTGTTGATGGCAATGGTAAACCATTTATCATTGCGGTATTATAACGGTCGTTCAATCCACGAATAATTACGAATTTGTTATCTTGAATACTTGCTCCACTTACCCTCTTTAAAACATCACTCGCCGCTCTGTCTGGAGATCGTCTAATATTTTCTGCCGTTATTCCATCTACCATTCCAGCACTGTTCCGTTGAAGAATTATCAAGTTTTCATTTGATTCTTTATCAATTTTAACACGAATTGTCACCAAACCAATTTCCTTAACAACTGCTTCCATTGCAACAACAAGTTCTGTCGTTTCTGCATTTTTAACGATAACATCTGTTACAATTTTGGTGTTATAGTTATTGTAAGAAAATGATATTGAATAGGTACCTGTTTTGATTTCCTCGAATACAAAATGACCATCTAAATCACTGAGTGCTTTTGCTTCAGATCCCTCTATGGAGATTTTGATTCCTGGAATTGACTCTCCAGAAATAGCGTCTGTTACTTTTCCTCTGATTATTCCTTGCGTGAATCCTATGGAAGTTATTAAAAATGATAAAAGTAAACCAGCGAATTTTGTATACATATGTCCTTTGTTTTTTTTCGACACAAAGGAACGCTGATACAGTTATTCTAGAATTATTGAAACGTTACTAGATTGTTAATTCAAGGTAACATTTAGTTAATA
>JBILYS010000399.1:0-2504 GCA_044377625.1 Crocinitomicaceae bacterium | reverse complement strand
TCTAAAACACTTTGGGAAATTGCGAACAAAGTATCTGGAATTAACGAAATGATCGTATCAAGTGGACGATCGAAATTTGAGTTATCATGGAAAGATGTCAAAAAAACATTAGACGAAGCAATTTTTGAGCGCAAGTTTCAATACTCTTGTCATATTAAATTACTTCAAACAGAAACAATGCAAAAACTCCTGCATTATGAAAGAGGTGCAGGAAGTTTAAAATCAAAAAATGAAGTTATAATTGATCATGAAGGCGAGCAAAAAGTTATTTGGGGAGATAATATAATTCTTGCAACTGGAAGTAGACCAAGAAAGGACCCTAAAATAATTGTTGATGAAAAAACGATTATGACGAGCGATGGAATTGATCAAATAGAGGATTATCCGAAAAGTTTAGTAATCGTTGGAGCCGGAGTTATAGGTTGTGAATACGCAACTATATTTTCAAATTTTGGAAAGACAAAAGTTCATATTATAGATAGAGCAGAGCGCATATTACCATTTGAAGACGAAGATATTTCAAAATTGGTAGCTGGGAATTTGATTGAAAAAGGAGTTGTAATTCATTCAAATGCCAAATTGGAAAGGATGGAAACAATTGATGGCGAAGTAGAATATGAACTAGCCTATTCTGATGGACGAAAGGAAATCATTCGCGTTGAAAAAGCACTTATGTCAATTGGTCGAATTCCAAATGTTGAGAATTTAGGTTTGGAAACAGCAGGAGTCGAAATGTCGCAACGTGGAATTCACATTGGCGACGATGATACAAAAACGAACATTCCAAATATTTATGCTGTTGGAGATGTTAGTGGCAGAATTGCATTGGTCAACATGGGTGAAATTGAAGCGCGTCATGCTGTTGAAAAAATGTTTGGTCAAAAAACTGAGCGTTTAAGTTATGACAACATTTGTACAATTATGTTCTTGCATCCTGAAGTTGCTGCTGTTGGAATGAACGAACAAAATTGCATTCAAAACAACATTCCTGTAAAGGTCGTGAAGCTAGATTTTTCTGTGATTACACGTGCAATTGCCATGCGTAAAACGCAAGGTTTCTTTAAGATCATTGTTACCAACGATAAAGAGATGAAGATACTTGGAATGAGAGCTGTTGGCGAACACGCTTCTTCTGCTATTCAGGCAGTTGGGTTGTTAATTAAATTGAACATGTCAATTGAAGTGCTTTCCGAATTGATTCACCCACACCCATCAATCGTAGAAGGAATTCAAGAATGTGTTAGAATGCTTTTGAATAAATCAATTTTCAAATCTTCTGTTTTCAAGGATAAACTTGCTTGTTATTCATTGGTAGATGGAGTCAAAACACCGCTGGAAAGGTTGTGATTTCTTTTGGTTTTATCCTAAATTATTTCCCTTTTAATTCCATTGCTCTTAATGTATTAATCATTAACGAGGCAATCGTCATTGGTCCTACACCACCTGGCACAGGAGTAATGTAAGAGCATTTTTCAGCTACTTCGTCGAATTTTACATCGCCTTTTAATTTCCATCCACTTACTTTTGTTGCATCTTCAACTCTTGTTGTCCCTACATCAATTACAACAGCACCATTTTTAACCATATCAGCCGTTACAAAATCAGGTTTGCCTATTGCAGCGATTATGATGTCTGCATTTTGACAAATTTCCTTGATGTTTTTAGTTTTACTATGCGTCAACGTAACGGTGCAATTTCCAGGATTTGTATTTCTAGCTAGCATAATACTTAAGGGCATTCCTACAATATTACTTCGGCCAATAACTACGCAATTTTTCCCTTCAGTTTCTATCTTATATCTTTTCAATAATTCAATTATTCCTGCCGGAGTCGCAGGAAGGAAACCAGGCAGATTTAATACCATATTCCCTAAATTCATTGGATGAAAACCATCGACATCTTTTTTAGGATCGATTGCTTCTGTGACTTTCATTTCATCAATATGCTTTGGAAGTGGCAATTGCACAATAAATCCGTCAATATCATCATCTATGTTTAACGAATGAACTTTGTCCAATAACTCCTTTTCAGAAATTGTTTCATCGTATCTAATCAAAGAACTTTCAAAACCAATTTGCTCACATGCTTTAACTTTCGCCTCGACATACGTTTTTGATCCACCATCATTCCCAACTAATATAGCCACCAAATGAGGAATTTTCATTCCTTTACTTTTTCGAAGTTGAATTGCTTCACCAAGCTCTTTTCTAATGTTCTCAGATGTAGTTTTACCGTCTAGTAGGATCATGGAAATTATTTTAAACAAATATAGGATTGTGAACCTATAATTAAAAGAAACTATTCAATTCTTTTTAAAAATAAATAAGCCATATCTTTGTAAAAAACACAAGTGTATGAAAAGAATTATTTTAATCTATTTGATTTTCGTTTCATGTAATTCTTTTTCACAGAAAATTGAAGGGACAGAAATAGGCTTTGATGGCTTTTTTGGTGCTTCAACAATGGGCGGCGCTTTTGGTATAGGACCAAAATTTGGTTTTGTG
>JBILYS010000398.1:0-2507 GCA_044377625.1 Crocinitomicaceae bacterium | reverse complement strand
TTATTAACCTCTTTTTTGTGTGTGGTCCCACTTGGAATCGAACCAAGCACCTACTGATTATGAGTCAGTTGCTCTAACCGAATGAGCTATGGGACCGTGAATTGTTTAACCAATTCGGGTTGCAAATATACTACTTCATCTGCAAATATCAAGCACTATATGAAGAATTAATTTATAATAGCCCTGCGCATTCTAAATACCAGCATAGTAAGTACACCGAATAAAACTGCGGCAAAAATCAAATGACTTGTTTGAACTAAACCTGGCATATTTGCATACGCTAAAAGAATTCCAGAAAATAATTCTAATCCCAATATCACAAATGCTGTTCGAATGATTGTATGTTTTGACGTTTTTTCATTCTTCCAAATCATAAAGGTCATTAAAACCAAAACAAGCCATGAAAAACTTCTATGAATAATAAAAGTCCAATTCAAATGTTCCGTCCATGCTTCTCGTTCGTATCCCGCTTTTTTTAATTCGTCAATGAATTCGCGCACTTGTGTTCCCAAGAACATTTGATAAAAAGTAATTCCCAACACTACCAAAGCCATCCACCTCATCGTTTTGTTCAATTCGATTTTCTTTTGCTGAACAGGACTGATTTCTCGAATCACATACAATTGTATTCCAATAATCACCAATGCCAAAAACATGTGAATCGTAATTGTCCAAGGAACTAAATTCGATGCAACAACTATAGATCCAAACCAGGCTTCTAAAGTCATTAAAATCAAATTAAACAACGTAATTAATACCAACTTGCGCTTGCGGTATTTTATTAAAATCCAAATGAACATTGCTAGCATGAAATTTCCAGCTAAGAATCCCACTAAACGATTTCCGTATTCTGTCCAAGTACGTTTCCAATTGAATGTCTCTTCGATTCGCAAGGTTGGATCGTTCATAATTTGATCTGCAGTTGCTTTAAAACCAATTCCAGATAAAAATTTGGCAAATTTTTCAATTTTCTTTGCTCTTTTCTCAGAATAGATTTCTTTATAATTATTAGGTAATTCATTTGCTTCAGTCGGTGGAACCCATTGACCAAAACATTTAGGCCAATCAGGGCAACCCATTCCACTTCCTGTTATTCGTACAAAACTACCCGCAACGACAACCATATAAATCAACACAAGTGTGACCCAATTCATCCGAACAAAACTTCTAGAATATCCCATTTTACAAAGTTAAAATTAAACCTGTTTATTTTTGCCTTAAGAATGATTTGAAATAAAAACAATTTAAATTCTTATATGTTTTCTTAATTTTAACAAAAATGAATATAGCAGTAATTGGTTGTGGATGGCTGGGTTTTCCTCTTGCCATAGAGCTTTTAAAACATGGGCATACTGTTTATGGTTCAACCACTTCGGAAAATAAATTTGAAGAATTAAATTCAGCAGCAATTCTACCTTTTCTGTATGATGGACTTATAAATAAATTAATTTCTATTCCAACTAATGAAATAGATTGCTTAATCATCAATTTCCCGCCTTCAAAATCAAATGATTATCCGAATCAAATCGCAGAATTAATCCAACAATTTCCTGCAAATTGTAAAATAATATTTACTAGTTCAACAAGTGTATACCAAGATCTTGAAGGAGAAATGAACGAAAATGGTGCTGTTAAAATAGATCATGCTGTATTTTTAGCAGAAGAAATTTTGCGTTCTTCTAAAAGACATGTGACCATTCTTCGACTTGCAGGATTAATTGGTTCGCATCGTCATCCAATAAAATTTCTCAGCGGCAAAGCCATTGAACATGGAAACATGGCTGTCAATCTCGTTCACCAAGATGATGTTATTGCAGCAATTATTTGTGTCATTCAAAAAGATGCTTGGAACAAAACATATAATGTTTGTTGGAATGAACATCCTAAAAAAGGGAACTATTATCAAAATGCAGCAGAAAAATATGGCTTAACACCTCCAATCGTTGCGTTTTCCAATAGTATCGGAAAGTCAATAGATGGTAATTTCATTACTATTGATCTCGGATATAAATACAAAAATTCAATTTAAGTTCATCGAAATCATAACTATTTTAAGTTTTGGAACAACATTTGCCTTAATTTTGCGTCTAATTAAAAAATGAAGTCAATTATATTATTTTTCGCGTTTTTCTCTGTGTTTGCATCTAACGCTGCTCACATTGTTGGTGGTGATATTTACTATGATTACTTAGGTGGAAATAATTACCGATTTTACATAACATTATACAGGGATTGTTTCTCTTCTGGTGCTCAGTACGATAATCCTTTACCATTAGCAGTATACACCTCAGGAAATTTTCTTTTAACAAGTATTGATGTTCCTTTTCCGGGAAGTGTCATTTTACCGGTAGTTTTTAATAATCCATGTGGAACAGCTCCCACCGATATTTGTGTTGAGAAAGCAATTTATACAACTGTTATAAATCTTCCCCCAGCCGTTGGTGGTTATACGGTTTCATATCAGCGGTGTTGCAGAGGTCCAGCAGTAACAAATCTTATTGGTCCAG
>JBILYS010000397.1:0-2512 GCA_044377625.1 Crocinitomicaceae bacterium | reverse complement strand
TTTTAGCGATTTGAATAATTTCTTTGATTGCTTCTTCATCCAACTGTATCATTGAGAATTTAGTTGTAAGAAATAATTCAATTTCGTAATACTCATAAGATTTCAATCGATTTTGTTTCATTGAAATGAATGACTCAGCAAGCATACCAATCGCTACTGCATGACCATGAGCAATAGGTGTCGTGTCTAAAAAAAAACCTTCTATTGCATGCCCTATTGTATGACCAAAATTTAATTTTTTTCGTTCATTTTTTTCCAAAGGATCTTTTTCAACAATGTCAAACTTCACTTTTACCGAATCAAGGATCATTGTTTCATCTTTCAATTGATCAAGAGTGGTTATTTTTTTCAATTTGTCCCATTGGATCCGATCATTGATTAAAGTATGTTTAAGCATTTCTGCGAAACCATTCAATAATTCTTCTTCTGGCAATGTTCCTAAAAAGACAGAATCAATGTAAATTTTCTTCGGATGCGAAAAAACACCCAATTGATTCTTATATGGCCCTAGATCGATTCCAACCTTTCCTCCTATCGAAGCATCCACCATTCCTAACAAGGAAGTCGGGATGTGAATAAAATCAACACCTCTTTTATAGATAGATGCGATAAATCCACCCATATCAGTTACGACTCCTCCACCAAGATTAATAACCAAATCCTTCCTACCTACTTGATAATCTGTCAAAGCTTGCCAAACTTGGAAACATACTTCCATAACTTTATTCTCTTCTCCAACCGGTAAAAGCATCACTTCAGCCTCATTTAATGAATCAAAAGAAGTTAAAAGATATTCTAAACAATAGTCATGGGTATTCTCATCTACAATAATTACAACTTTAGATTGCGAGTAGGTTTTCAATAATAAGTCGTTCAAAGAAGAGTCTAAAATTGACCCAATCTCAATTACAAAGTCGTTTGATGTGAATAAATTCATAAATAGGAATTCATTAATTTTCAACAAAAATAAATAAAGCTAGGTCATATTTAGCCATTATGAAATAAAAGCAATTAATTTTACAGTATGATTTCTTTTGACGATACAGAAATAGCATTTAAAATCAAGTCGAATGCTGATTTAAAAAGAGCCTATTGGTTGTTTAAAATTATTGGTAGTCCAACAATGGTTAAGGTTGGTAAATGGTCAACAAACACAGCTCTAAACATTGGTTTACCAATAAAAGGTATAATTAAAAAAACTATTTTTAGTCAATTTTGTGGCGGTGAAACGATTGCTGATTGTACTAAAACGATTAAGATACTTGGAGACTTTGGTGTTGGTACAATATTAGATTATTCTGTTGAAGGAAAAACGAGTGAGGTAGATTTTGATGCAACTGTTGACGAAATCATTTCGACCATTCATGCAGCCAAAGCAAACCCAAATATTCCGTTTGCTGTTTTCAAAGTGACGGGAATTTCACGCTTTTTAATTTTAGAAAAGGCAAATGACATAAATGCCATTTTAACAGAAGAAGAAAAATTAGCACTTGATACTACTCTTTCACGGATTGATAAAATTTGTTCAGAAGGTTATAAAAATGATGTTTCAGTTTTTATAGATGCAGAAGAAACATGGATTCAAGACACTCTTGATCGTATCACATTAGAAATGATGCGGAAATACAACAAAGAAAGAGCGATTGTTTTCAATACTTTGCAGATGTACCGCCATGACAGAATTGACTATTTGGAACAAGAAATAAGCATTGCTCGAAAAGAAGGATTTCATTATGGAATAAAGTTAGTTCGAGGTGCCTATATGGAAAAGGAACGTGAACGAGCAAAACAAAAAGGGTATCCTTCTCCAATTCAGCCAGACAAAAACGCATGTGACACTGATTTTGACAAAGCATTAGAAATTATTGTCACGAATATTGACTGTTTAGCACTTTGTGCTGGTTCACACAATGAACAAAGCGCATTAACATTAATTGACCTTCTTGAAAAGAAGGGGATTTCAAAAAATGATAGCCGTATTTACTTTGCCCAATTATTAGGAATGAGTGATCATATTTCTTACAACTTGTCACATGAAGGTTATAATGTTGCTAAATATGTTCCCTATGGACCAATCAAAGAAGTGATGCCTTATTTATTGAGACGAGCTGATGAAAACACGTCTGTTGCAGGTCAAACTGGTAGAGAGTTATCCTTAATTATGAAGGAAAGAAACAGAAGAGCTACGCTAAAATAAATTTAAGATTAACCATTATTTTTTTCAATAAAAAAGGGAAGTTTTCACTTCCCTTTTTTATTCTAATTAATCTTTTGACTTTTATCGAATCACATTAACATGTCCAATAATCATTTTTCGTTCATCATTGAGTGATGTTTTAAATTCAATTTTCCATGTATAAGTGCCATCTTGAACCATTTCTATTTGGCCATTACTTCCATATGTGCCATCCCATCCAATTGAAGCATCATGTGATTCAAATATAATTTCTCCCCATCGATTGAAAATCAACAGAGTGAAATCAAACGGATCAAATCCTGAAGTAAATACAGG
>JBILYS010000396.1:0-2513 GCA_044377625.1 Crocinitomicaceae bacterium | reverse complement strand
TTTTCCTTTGATCGTATACATATCAACTTGTGGTTTGATTGTATTCTTTGTTGAACCATAATTTGAATTCAACCAAGCCATATCAATTTCATTGTCGAAATGTCCAATATTACAAACGATTGCTTTGTCTTTCATGTTTTCGAAATGACGACCAACAACGATATCTTTATTTCCAGTAGTTGTAACAATGATATCAGCTAAATGAATAATGCTGTCTAATTTTTTCACTTCAAAACCGTCCATTGCAGCTTGTAAAGCACAAATTGGATCGATTTCAGTCACCATTACACGAGCACCAGCTCCAGCTAATGAAGCAGCAGAACCTTTTCCAACATCACCATAACCACAAACAACAGCAACTTTTCCAGCCATCATAACATCTGTAGCACGACGAATTGAATCAACTAAAGATTCTTTACATCCATATTTATTATCAAATTTAGACTTAGTAACTGAATCATTTACATTGATTGCAGGCATTACCAACGTTCCATTTTTCTTACGATCATGTAAACGGTGAACACCAGTCGTTGTTTCTTCAGATAAACCTTTGATATCTTTTGTTAATTCAGGAAAACGGTCAAAAACCATATTCGTTAAATCACCACCATCATCAAGAATCATATTCAATGGCTTACCGTCTTTAAACGTGAACAATGTTTGTTCAATACACCAATCAAATTCTTCTTCATTCATTCCTTTCCATGCAAAAACTGGAATTCCAGCAGCAGCAATTGCAGCAGCAGCATGATCTTGAGTTGAGAAAATGTTACAAGATGACCAAGTAACTTCAGCTCCCAATTCTACTAATGTTTCAATCAACACAGCAGTTTGAATTGTCATGTGTAAACATCCTGCAATACGCGCACCAGCCAAAGGCTTAGAAGCACCATATTCCTCACGTAATGACATTAAACCTGGCATTTCTGCTTCCGCCAATAACATTTCTTTACGTCCCCATTCAGCAAGACTGATGTCTTTAACTTTGTACGCCATTTTTTCTAAAGTATTACTCATATTAGTTTTAATTCTAATTTTTACTAGTTTGTTTTACTATTAATAAAAACATCCTATTCTGATTTTTGTTCACAAATTTACGAAACTCCTTTGTTAAATAAAAATTTGATTGAAGTCCAAATATCTTAAAGTCCAAAGATCTTAAAGTCCAATCCTCCTAAAGTCTCCTTTCAATCATATCAGCTAAACAATCAATGAATCTTGGATGGTCGTTCGAACTTGGCACCAATTGTATTTTCTCACCCCCATTTTCAATAAATATTCCTTGATATTCTTCGCCGATTTCAATAATTGTTTCCAAGCAATCTGCAACAAATGCGGGACTAAAAACAAGCAATTTTTTCGCTCCTTTCTTCCCCCATTCTTCCACTACTTTATCTGAAAAAGGAGTCAACCATTTTTTGTCTAAGCGAGATTGAAAACAAACTGTGTAATCTGCTTCATTCAAGCCTAATCTTCCTGCAATGAGTCTAGCCGTGGCAAAACTTGTAGCTTTATAACAAAATTTATTTTTGTCATTTATCTCTGATTCACACGGCTGATCAGTACATAAATCTGTCCCTTCATACACCTTATCAACTTGACGTTCAGGCAAACCATGAAATGAAAACAACACATGATCATAATCCTTCAAATCAAATGCTTTTGTTCTTTCAATTATTGAATCAATATAGCCTTCATGATTCCAAAACTGACTCACAATTTTAACTTCTGGAATGACCCACCATTTTTGGATAATATTCATTGCCTTTTCGATAGCGGAACCTGATGATGCGCTTGCATATTGAGGAAACAATGGAATGATTATAATTTGTTCATAGTTTGCTTGGTGCATTCTTTCCAACACACTATCCATTGAAGGATTCTGATAGCGCATCGCCATTTCAACTTTTACCTCTGTTGCATTGAATCTTTCTTGAACTAATTTAGTAACGTTTTCTGTGTGCGTTAACAAAGGAGAAACGCCATTTCCATGTGCCCATAATTCCTTATAAATTTTAGCAGATTTTGGTGCTCTGAAAGGAACAATTATTCCATTGACCAATAACTTCCGCGGTAACCAAGGAATATCAATGACACGAGGATCATTCAAAAATTCACTTAAATAACGACGCACATCACTTGTACTTGGGCTGTCTGGCGTTCCAAGTTGAATCAAAAGTACTCCTGTTTTCATACTAGTTTATTAATTATTTAAATAATTTTTGTTGCCACCCTTCAGCTTCTTCAGAACTAATGAGGTTCAATTTCAATAAATATTTTATTGTCTTGTCAAAGTCCAACGGATATTCTATTCCGTTATAATTCCAATCTGTTTCTATCAGCCAATTTTCCACTTGACCTGAGCGCAAATTATACCTCCATGAAATTACTTCTACCGTATCTTCATTCTTCTTTACTTCTAGTGCTTTTTTATTAACAACAGCGCACATTTCCTTTAATAAGACATCATGTTTTTCAAGAACTTCTTCACGCACTGCAATTACAAAACAAGG